>NZ_JBDLBQ010000006.1:0-193473 GCF_046255015.1 Finegoldia dalianensis | reverse complement strand
CGTATTCTACGTGAGAAGTGTTGATTGTGATTCCTCTTTCTCTTTCTTCTGGTGCTTTGTCGATGTTAGCGTAGTCTACGAATTCTCCTGAGCCCATTCTCTTGTTTAATACAAGTGTTACGGCTGCTGTTAATGTTGTTTTACCGTGGTCAACGTGACCTATTGTACCAATGTTAACATGTGGTTTTGTTCTTTCAAATTTAGCTTTACTCATTTATATAAGCCTCCTATTTATTATTCTTTTTTCCTATTACTTCTTCTGCAATCGAGTTCGGAACTTGTTCATAATGATCCATTTGCATTGAATATGTTGCACGACCTTGAGTTTTTGATCTTAAGTCTGTTGCATATCCAAACATTTCTGCCAATGGAATGTACGCATCTAATACGTGTACACCATTTTTAGGATTCATACCGTCAATCTTACCTCTTCTTGATGAAACGTCTCCCATTACATCTCCCAAATATTCATCTGGAGTTGTGATTTCAACTTTCATTGTTGGTTCCAATAAGATTGGTTTTGCTTTAGCAACTGCTGCTCTGAAGCCCATTGAACCGGCAATTTTGTATGCCATTTCTGATGAGTCGACATCGTGGTAAGAACCGTCTAAAAGAGTAATCTTCATATCAAGCATTGGATATCCACCTAAGATACCTGTTTGAGCTGCTTCTTCAGCACCTGCTTGAACTGATGGAATGTATTCTTTTGGAATAGCACCACCGACAATTGCGTTAACAAATTCGATACCATTTGCTTCTTCAGGGTTTTCGATTGGTTCAACTCTAAGAGTACAATCACCGTATTGTCCACGTCCACCTGATTGTTTAACGTATTTTCCTTGAGCTTCAGCTGCTTGAGTGATTGATTCTCTGTAAGCAACTTGTGGATTACCAATGTTAGCTTCTACTTTGAATTCACGTAAAAGTCTATCAACGATAATTTCAAGGTGAAGTTCACCCATACCAGAGATTATAGTATCGCCAGTTTCTTCATCTGTATATGTTCTAAATGTTGGGTCTTCTTCTGCAAGTTTTGCAAGAGCAATACCCATTTTTTCTTGACTTGCTTTTGTTTTAGGTTCGATTGCTACAGAAATTACTGGATCTGGGAATTCCATGTTTTCAAGGATAACTTCGCTATCCATATCGCATAAAGTGTCCCCGGTTGTTGTATCTTTTAATCCGATAATAGCTACGATGTCTCCAGCGTATGCTTTATCAATTTCTTCACGCTTGTTTGCGTGCATCATTAAGATACGACCAATTCTTTCTCTCTTACCTTTTGTTGAGTTGTAAACATAGCTTCCTGATTCAACAGTTCCTGAGTAAATTCTTGTGAATGCAAGTTTACCAACGTATGGGTCTGTTGCGATTTTGAATGCTAATGCTGCAAATGGTTCTTCATCTGATGATTTTCTTGTAGTTGGTTCATCAGTTTGAGGATCCACACCTTTGATGTCTGGTACATCAATTGGTGCTGGCATATAATCAACGATAGCGTCCAATAATGGTTGAACACCTTTGTTCTTATATGCAGAACCACAAAGTACTGGGTTCATTGCGTTAGCAATTGTTGCAGTTCTTATAGCTCTTTTGATTTCTTCTTCAGTTAATTCTTCACCTTCAAGGTATTTTTCCATTAACTCTTCATCGTGTTCTGCTATGTTTTCTAATAATTCTGCTCTATATTTTTCAGCTACTTCTACTAAGTCACTTGGAATATCTTCAACAGTGAATTCTGTTCCTAGTTCGTTTTTGTAGATATTAGCCTTCATTGTAATAAGATCAACTACACCTACGAATTTATCTTCAGCTCCGATAGGAATTTCGATAGGTACAGCATTTGCTCTCAATCTTTCTCTAATAGTGTCAACAGACATAAAGAAATCAGCGCCTGTTGCGTCCATTTTATTGATGAAGCAAATTCTTGGTACTCCATATTTATCAGCTTGTCTCCAAACAGTTTCTGATTGTGGTTCTACACCGCTTTTCGCATCGAATAAAGCAACTGAACCGTCAAGAACTCTAAGAGATCTTTCTACTTCAACTGTGAAGTCAACGTGACCCGGTGTATCGATGATATTGATTCTGTTACCTTTCCAGAAACAAGTTGTTGCTGCAGAAGTAATTGTAATACCTCTTTCTTGTTCTTGAACCATCCAGTCCATTTGAGCGGCACCGTCGTGAGTGTCCCCAATTTTATGGATTTTACCTGAATAGTATAAAATACGTTCAGTAACTGTCGTTTTACCGGCATCAATATGGGCCATTATACCAATGTTTCTTGTATCTTTTAATGAAACTTGTCTAGCCATTTTTTCTCCTTACTTACTTTCCGATAGATTAGTATCTATAATGTGCAAAAGCCTTATTAGCTTCAGCCATCTTGTGTACGTCTTCTCTCTTCTTAACTGATGCACCAGTGTTATTAGCTGCATCCATGATTTCTTTAGCTAACTTTTCAACCATAGTTTTTTCACCACGAGCTCTTGTATAAGTTGTTAACCATCTCAAACCTAAAGTTTGTCTTCTTTCTGGTCTAACTTCGATAGGAACTTGGTAGTTAGCTCCACCTATTCTTCTAGTCTTAACTTCTAAGATAGGCATAATATTGTTCATTGCTTTGTAGAATACTTCAAGAGCGTCTTCTCCTGTAGTTTCTTTGATAATATCAAAAGCACCATAAACAATTTTTTGGGCAGTACCTTTTTTTCCGTCTAACATAATGTTGTTGATAAGCTTAGTAACTGTCTTATCATCGTAAACTGGATCTGGCATTACCTCTCTTTTTTGAACATGTCCTTTTCTTGGCACTTCGCTTCCCTCCTTACTATTTAGTATTTCTCAGGTACTCGAATTACATCGCTGTGCTATAAATGTATATTAAAATCTTTTATTCACACTAATACCTTTTGTTTTTGTTTTATTTCTTTGGTTTCTTAGCACCGTACTTTGAACGACCTTGCATTCTGTTTTGAACAGCTGCAGTATCCAAAGCACCTCTGACAATGTGGTATCTTACCCCTGGTAAGTCCTTTACTCTACCACCTCTGATTAATACAACACTGTGTTCTTGTAGGTTGTGTCCGATACCTGGAATGTAAGATAAAACTTCCATACCATTAGTTAAACGAACTCTGGCAACCTTACGAAGTGCTGAGTTAGGCTTTTTAGGAGTCATAGTTCTTACTGAAGTACATACGCCTCTTTTTTGAGGTGAGTTAGCTTCTGTATAGCTTTTTTTGATGCTGTTGAAGTTACGACTCAAAGCTGGTGAATCAGATTTGTAAGTTTTAGATTTTCTTCCTTGTCTTACTAATTGATTAATTGTTGGCAAATTTTCCACCTCCTGAAATTATTTTATGCATAAAAAAAGAATATACAAGATATTCTTATTTATCCTTGTATATTCTATCATTAACATTATGATATGTCAAACAAATTCTTAGTTTTTTGCATATTTTTATTTTAAATTCCGAAAATTTCTTTGTATCGTTCTTGAGAAGTTTTCGAACGTCTTTTGATATCCAAAATCTCAATATTATTTTCTATAATAATAGACAAAATATCATTAATACTATTGTTGTTTAAGCTTATCATATTTTTGTCCATATTAAAACCCTTTGATTTCAAAACAGATGATAATTTTTCGTTATCGTTTGAAATAATCTCTATGAATTTTTCATTTTCCAAAACTTCTTCCAAAATTTTCCCGTCTTTTAAGAACAAAATATTATTGGTTATTTCATCGATATCGTTTAAAGAGTGACTGGATATTAAAATCCCCTGTCCATCTTTTGCTTTCTTCTTTATAAGAGCCATCATCTTTATAACACTAGTTGGATCAAGACCAGAAAGCGGTTCATCAAGCAATATAATATCTCTTTGTGGCAAGAAATCCATCGCAAGCATCAGCTTCTTTTTCATACCTAATGAATACGAACCAGTCTTGCTTTTTACAAAACTTTCAATTCCTATTTCTTTGATAACCCTATCCACATCATCCTTGGTTCTTTTATAGACATTTTTGATATAGTTCAAATAATCCATGCCGTACAAGTTTTCATCCAAGATTTTCTCATCTTTGAAAAAAGAAATATGATTAAAAATCTTCTCATCTTTAAACTCTTTGCCGTCTACCAAAACTTGTCCGCCATCTCTTTTGAGAAGATTGGTCATAGTATTCATCAAAGTAGTCTTACCAGAGCCATTCGGCCCTACCAAAGCTTTGATTTGTCCTTTTTCAATACTAAAAGATATATCGTGAAGTATCTTTTTCTTTCCGTAACTTTTTTCAATATTTACTACTTCTAACATTATTTCCTCCTGCCAAATGAAACTCTGCCCAATACATAAAACAATATTGAACTAATCACAAGAACTACAACAGCCATCACCATAGTATAAGAATTCTGTCTTATCAACGCCGACAAAAATCCCGTAGATACAAATCCCGAATCCACATAGTTAAATGGAATAAATGATCCGATTACCCCCATGTATTTAATTGCAGTAAATGGAATTATCAATGCAATTATGGATATTAATATAGTAAATAGTTTGTTAGTAGCAGTGTACATAGAATTTACAAACATACTGATAAATATCGTAAACAACACAGTTATTGTAAAAGATTCTAGTATATACACGAGAAATGGGCCGACACTTGAATAAATTATTCCACCGTCCACAATATAGTTAATAATCGGAAAATCACTGTCTCCAAATCCACCCATCATACCTCCAGCTAAGAATAATATCAATGCTGCAACGATGTTTATACCAATAGCATATATTACGCTTTCTATAATCTTAGACTTGTAAGATTTTGTTCGACTTACAGGAAGTACCGATTTAAGTTCAAGCTGCTTATTCGATTTTATAATAGTAGATGTGAACAGCAATAGTGCAAATACAATCAACACTACATTTAATTTAAGATAGAAGTAATCGTGTAACATCGCAAAAGCATTAGTTCTCTCTGATATACCATGAGTAATGTAGTAATTGATTTTAGGCAAAGTTCCCTTGAAACTATCCACATCAAAAGGATTATAATCAATTCCTAATTCCGGAATATAATATTTGTCAGTTGGCATAATGTTATTGGCTATCATGTATTTTTGTTTGAAGAAAGCTCCTTCAAGAGCAAAATCGTTGAATAAATCCACCATTCCAGTTGTTTTAGTGCCTATTCCTTGATAATATATATCATTAAATTTAGTTACTCTTTCCTTGTTCATATTGTTGAACTTTTGGGGAGATTTGTATCTATTTTCGTAAGCTTCGAGGTATCGGTTCTCCTTTTGATAAAATTCCAAAGAATCTGAATAAGAATCTATCATTACATTTGCTCTTTTGCTATTGCCGTATTTTGCCTTAATCTCATCAATCTCCCTATATGTCCAATTTTCATCAGTAGAATTATGATCGTTATAGTTTTTAGTTTGAGTAGAATTAAAATTGTGCCAATTGTTTTGTAAGCAGATATTTCCAACTAAAATAGCACACACGACAAACAATATCAAAAATCCATTAAATGATAGAACACGGTTTTTCATGGAACCTTTTAAGTTGAATACATTTCGGTCTTTGTATGTATCATGTGATGTGAATTCTTTTCTTCTGTTCAAAAAAATCGTGCCTATAGCTGTTATCAAAAGCATAAACACTGTAGCAAACACAGGTTTTAACGAAAACGACTTAAACAAGCTTAGAGGATTGTATGCATGATTGAAGAAATTAAAATCAACCAATAGCAAACTCATTATTAAAACCAAAGTAAAATATTTTGCTTTGGTATTTTGTATAAGTTTATCAACAAAAGAAAATGCAAATCCAAACGCCATAGTGATTAACGCAAAAGGAAATACACTCTTAAAAAATGTAGACAAAGGCGTTCTCATAACGTATGAGTATTCGTGTATCGAACCAACTCTGTCCTGAACAGTCCTAATAACAAATGTAGAATCGTAGTGATATGTTAAATCGCCCACGCCATTTCCAGTTATTAAAGATGCCACAAATACTGTCAACAATGAAATGAAAATGTACATCACAATCATACACATAATAATACCAAAATCGTTCGCTACATCCTTGATTTTGGAATTCGAAGTGACGGAAGTTATATCATCTTCTCTCATTGCAAAAATCATCACAAAACCTAGTAGAATTATCGGCACAGCTCCAAAAATCACACCAGCTTCATCAAATATCACTTTGCTGAAACTGTGATTGTCATTCTCGTCAATCAATCTATCTTCTACGGAGTTTCTCTCTTTCAAGAAATTTATGTAGCCTTCTCCATTCAGTACAGCTCTCCTGAGCTCCTTAGGATTATCTATGTTCTCGTCTGTATTGTACTTATTATTCAGAGCATCCAATTCATTAGTGTACTTTATGATATCCTTTTCATTGTAATTTGATTTGTTATACTTGTAGTTTTCGTCAAGCCCATGAGCTTTCATCAAGTTTTGTAGTATATTTTTCCCTTCAATTAGATATGCTTTGTGGTTTTCGTAGCTCTCCTTATCTGGTTCCTCTGGTGTTATTTTCTTCCAATCAGTTTTTTTGATGACGACTTCATCCCAACTAATGTCATGAGAAATGGACATATGATTTGAACTAAGAAAATCAAAAGCATGGTTGGTTGTATTAAAATGTAGAAAAAAAGCAACAATTCCCATAGTTATAGAAAACAGAATCAAAAATGGAATCAGCCTGTATCTGTATAATTTTTTTAGTTTGTAAGTAAACATTTTTGTCTCCTTATTGTTTCTTTAAATTCCCAGAGTATCTGTAATACAACCTACCCTCTTCTTCATAGTATGGACGTATTGATTTTTTCAGTACTCCCTTATAGCCAGATTTTTCATATTCCATTTCTCCGCCTACATTTTCATGTGATACTGAAATGTACTTAAAATCATCATCGACTTCTATCCCTGAACTCGAAATCGTTTCTGATTTTTTTACAAGACTAGCATTAAGTCCAGCTATTACAACAAATACTACTGCGATTGTTGCAATTAGCTTTTTCATTGTGTATTTCATATTGTCTCCTTTCGTTGTCAAGTTATAAATATATTTATTACTCTTTAATTATATTTTAACTCAAAAAAACAAAATAACAATAGTTTTCCTAGCATTGTATACTTTTCTTAACTATTGTTGATTTTTGTTAATTTTATTAAATTAATTTCCGGTCGATTAAATATCCTTGGAACTACGGTCTTTTCCTTGGCTAGTCCACGTGACACTATAAGTGTATATCCATCATTGTACATTCCACCAGCATACTTCGGAAACAAACCTTGTCCCGGCGATATAACTCCATTTAAGATATAAGGAATCCTCCATTGTCCACCGTGAGTGTGACCCGATATCATCAAATCGAAATTTTTCAGATTTTTCTTGAAATAATAATCTGGTTTGTGAATCAAACATATATTAAAATTTTCTGAATTCAAATTCTCATCTAATATGTCTAATTCATTCTCATAATCGTCCAAGATTTCTCCAGATGAATCGTCCACTCCGATAAGTTTAATATTCTTCGATAAGAACACTTCTTCATTATCTAGAATTTGTACATTATATTTTTTGATTGTCTCATCTATTTCTACCAGATTTTCTATTCTTTTTTCGTGATTTCCGTGAACGTAGTATATCTTTTTGCCCAGTTGTTGCAATTGTTCCAATAATTCAAATGCTTTTTTGGGTTTTAATTTGTCATCTACAATGTCTCCACCCAACAAAATGACATCACAATCGACGGATTTTATTTTATCTATTAATTTCTTTTGATTTATTCCATAATCGCATGAATGAAGATCCGATAAGAATAATATGTCCATATCACGGTCAATCTTTTCAGATTTTATTTCGTATTGTACTATGTTTATTTTGTACGATATCGATATTAATAAAAATAATAATATCAATGCGGATACAATTAAATACATTTCTCACCTCAAATTAAAAAAACCGAGCTACAAAAGCTCGGCTATTGGTGGCTCATCCGGGACTCGAACCCGGGACACCCTGATTAAAAGTCAGGTGCTCTACCATCTGAGCTAATGAACCACGACTACCTTTCTATGATAGCACAATAATATTGTTTTGTAAAGTGTTTTTTACAATTTTTTTAAAAAAGAGCAGAATTATTACCAACTCTGCTCTTTTGTTTTACAATTTCACAATATCTTCTTTGTCGAATGCAAAGTATTGTGCTATTCCATTTTTGTATTCTACGTCGATTTCTCCTTCGATTAAAGGAAGAATGTAGTCCATAAATTCGTCGTCGATTTGGAAATGGCTGTCTGTGTATTTTGGAATTATCATTTTGGTTTTGTTGGCAACTTTTTCTATATCGACAAGTTCGAATTCTGTCTTGTAAGGTTTGTTGGAAATTCTTTTGATTCCAACCATTTTACCTGAATGATTTTCTACACATTCTACAGAAAATTCTCCAACTTCAAATGATTCTTCAATGTCTGTCTTGGATGCAAATGACATATCACATCGTTGAAGTATGTTCAGTTCAATGCTTCTAATAGGCATATCGTAAATTTCTTTTAATTTATCTCTGATTATGTGAGATGGTCCTTGCAATTGTGCATGGCCGAACTTGTCTTTCTTGCCAGATGTTTTGGATATGAAATTATTGGAAGAATCTTTGATTCCTTCACTTACTAAAATCAAAATGTTGTCTGTTCTTTTGAAGTTTTCATTGATTTCCTTGACTAGGTTATCAAATTCAAATGTATCTTCACTTATATACACAAGATCTGCTCCAAGGTTACAAAGTTTTTTGGAGATTGCTCCTGCTGCTGTAAGCCAGCCAGCGTATCGTCCCATGATTTCAACAATAGTTATAGTTCTGTAGTCGTAGATTTCGACATCTTTAGCTATTTCATAGACAGAATTTGCTACAAACTTCGCTGCAGAACCAAATCCTGGAGTGTGATCTGTTCCAAACAAATCATTGTCGATTGTTTTAGGAGAACCCATTACTTTTATATCTTCGCCGATTTTGTCGATGTATTTAGATAATTGATATACAGTGTCCATTGAGTCATTACCACCAATGTAGATAAAATAATTAATGTTAAATGATTTCAAAATTTCCACGATTTTTGCAAGTTTTTCTTCGCTGTCTACTTTGTATCTGCAAGAACCCAATGCACTTGCTGGAGTGATTTTTAATCTGTTCAAATCTTCATCTGTTTTGATTTGTGCTTTCATATCTATGATTTTGGAATCTAGCAATCCTTGAACGCCGTATAAAGCTCCGTACACATTGTCAAATCCTAGCTCAATTGCTTTTTTATAACAACCAGCCAATGTTGCATTGATGGCACATGTCGGTCCACCTGATTGTGCTATTAATAAGTTTTTGATAATACCACTCCTTAATATTCTTCTCTTTCAAATCCTTTACCCAATACTTCGTATGCGTCATTTACCGTAATAAATGCACGAGGGTCAATCTTTTTCAATTTCTTCTTCAAATAAGCAACTTGTGCTCTCTTTAAAACGCAGAATATTATATCTTGTTCGTTATTCAAATAAGCACCTTCTCCGTGTAAGAAAGTGACACCACGATTCATATCTTGCATAATAATATTTGCAACTTCTTCGTTTTTCGAAGTTATTACGAAAACTTGTTTAGTTTCACCTATTCCCAATTCGATTTTATCCAAAACTCTGTAAGCTACAAACATCGAAATTATAGTATAAAATCCTTTATCAATACCATACAATGCACTACCTATAGCTATGATTACTGCATTACAAGCCATGAGTACATTTCCTATTGAGATATCTTTTTCGTTTTTCATAATAGCAGCTATGATATCCAAACCACCACTGCATGTACCAAATCTAAAAAGCGTACCCATCGACGTGCCATTTATCGCTCCACCAACCACAGCTACAAGCATATCATCCTTTAAAATAAATGGATTTGGAAGATAGTGAAACAATGTCAAATACACTGACAACACAATGGTAGAAATCGCTGCGTAGTTTACAAATTGTCTAGTTAAATACTTGTATCCAATAATCATAATTGGAATATTAAGCAAGAACACTGTAACTCCTGTAGGAATTCCAGTCATATATTGAACCAACAATCCAATACCAGTAGAACCACCACTTAGAAAGTTCTTTTGACTGAAGAAAAAGTCAATTGCAACGGCAGCCAATAAGTTAGCCAACAAAATAGAAATGATTTTCTTCTTAGCATCACTTCTGCTACCAAAATTTTTTACAAAAAAATCCGTTTTACTCATTATTTTATAAATCCTAATCTTTCTTTAATATATACATCCCATATAAACAAAGCCACAGCAATGATAACGAATGTGTATTTTTCATCCTTTACATCCAATGTAAACTTTTCGTAGATGCTGAAACCTTTCTTGTTTAATTCTATATTGCCAAAATCTAGTACATTGATATGTTTAAAATCAGAAATATCAATTACTTTGTCGTTGTCGTATTTAATAGTGTTAGACATGTCAGACTCTAATGTAAAATTGACATTCTTGGAATTTATTACGTATTTTTTGTTATTATCATAAAAAATACGTTCAACCTTCATCACGACATCTTCGTTTTCATCGTAAAATACAAAGTTTGATCCCTTGTCAAAGCTTGACCCAATGAATGCATCAAAAAACGAGGTACTATTTCCTTCCTTGTACCCAGAATAAATAAGCTTATCATCCGATAAAATTCTAAATCTATCCTTTATGTCTTTGTTAATATAAAAATCGTAAATCATAATCAATCTTTCTTTGATAATTAAAAGTTTAATAATAAAAAATCAGGCCATAGGCCTGATTTATAAACTATTTACTCTTTTTCTTGTTAACTGCTTCTTTTAAAGATTTACCAGCTTTAAATACAGGCGCATTTGATGCAGGAATTTGAATTTTTTCTTCAGGATTTCTTGGGTTTCTTCCTTCACGAGCTTTTCTTTCTCTTGATTCAAATGTACCAAATCCTACTAATTGTACTTTTTCACCTTTTGCTAATGTTTCTTCAACAGTTTTAATGAATGCGTTTAAAGCTCTTTCGCTTTCTACTTTTGATAGCTCACTTTTTTTAGCTATACTAGTTAATAATTCAGATTTATTCATCTTTTCCTCCTTAAATTTTCAAAATAGTTAAAACCTATTTTAAATACAGTATACAGTAATATTTTTTTTATTTCAAGTGTTTTGACTGGAAAAACAGCGTTTTTTTATTAAAAATTAGTAAATTTTTACGCCCATATCCTTTTTTTGTTTTTCAAATTCTTTTTGAACTTTTTCTTGGATAATTTTGTTGGAAATTGCTGTCTTAACGTTTTGTTTATTTGCATCAGTCATCTTATCTAATTCAGTAACTTTACTGTTAAGTTTGATGATGTGATATCCAAATTCTGTCTTAACAGGTTTTGAAACTTCACCTGGTTTCATTTTCTTCAATGCATCAGAAAATTCTTTTACCATTGTAGATGATAAGAAATCACCTAATTTACCAGAATTTTGCTTAGCTGATGGGTCTTCTGATTTTGCTTTTGCAACTTCATTGAAGTTCTTACCATCTTTTACTTCTTCGTAAGTTTTGTTTGCTAATTCTGATTTTGCTTTAAGCTTAGTGTCGTCCAAGTTTTTGCCCTTGTCATCCTTACCAGAGAAAAGAATGTGATCTGCATTATATTGAGTATAAGTGTCTAAATTTTTGTCAAATTCGTCTTTGATTTCTTTGTCAGATGGTTTGAAGTCTTTTTCAAATTGTTGAGAAAGTTTTTTGTTCTTCAATTGTTTTTTGATTTGTTCTTTCAAAGCTTGTTCTGTCATATTTTCTTTTTTTAGTTGTTCTTTGAATTTGTCTGCTCCACCTAATTGTTTTTGAAGCTTGTCAACTTCTGCTTGAACTTCTTTGTCAGACACTTCAATTTTTTTATCCTTCATTAATTTGTTTGCGATTTTTTCGTTAATTAGCATATCAATGATTTTAGGTTGGATTTGCTTCAAAGCTTCCTTACCTTGTTCAGTGTTAGGGTTGAAAATATCTTGTCCATAATATTGTTTGTAATCTTCCATTACCTTATCCACATCTTTTTGGTAGATGTATTCTTTGCCAATCTTTGCCACTGCTCCGTCTGGTTTTTTAGAACATCCTGTTACCATTACCATCATCACAGCTAATACAATTGCTAAAAATTTCTTCATTTTTCCTCCAATTATTTCTCATTATCCTTCAAAAGTATCGATAATACTTCGATAGGATCTCTTAAATTTTTGTCTTCAAATCCCAAAATGATTTTAGGTTTTTCTGACAAATCAAATCTCATTTCTTTCTTGTAATTTTCTGTCAAGTATTTTAATTTTTCTAATGAAATTTTGTCAGGAGAAGAAAATTGCAAGAAAAGTTCTCCCTTTATTTCTTTTATACTTTCAATGGATAATCTAGCACAAAACGCCTTAATTATAGATACATCCATAATATTAACGATAGGCTTAGGAACATCTCCAAACCTGTCGATCAATTCATCAATTATTTCAGAATAATCATCTTCATCTTGTATAGATGCGATTTTTTTGTAGATATCAATCTTTGTTTCATTCTCAGAAATGTAATCTTCGGGAATATATCCGTTGACTTTGATTTCGATTTGAACGATGTTTTTGTTTTCTGAAACAGTCTCTCCCTTAGCTTCTCTGACAGCTTGTTCCAAAAGCTTCACATACAAATCATAACCGATTTTTGCGATGTGACCGTGTTGGCTTTCTCCCAAAAGATTTCCAGCTCCTCTGAGTTCCAAATCCCTCATTGCGATTTTAAAACCAGATCCAAATTCTGTAAAGTCTTTTATTGCCATAAGTCGTTTTTCGGAAATTTCGGTCAATGATTTTTGCCCTTCATATGTGAAATAAGCAAACGAAGTTCTATCAGATCGCCCAATACGTCCCTTTAATTGATACAATTGCGACAAGCCCATCTTATCTGCATTATAAATTATCATTGTGTTGACATTTTGTATATCAAGACCTGTTTCTATAATAGTTGTGCACAATAGTAAATCATAAATTCCATCTTGGAAGTCTAGCATTACATTTTCTAGCTCTTTTTCATTCATTCTACCATGAGCTATCGCTATGTTTAATTCAGGAACCAATTCTTTCAATTTAAATTCCATCTGATCAATATCTTCTATTCTATTATACACAAAATATATCTGTCCACCGCGGTCAAGTTCTCTGATTATTGCATCTCTTATCAAACTAGGATTGTACTCTGTAACATAAGTTGATATCGGAGTTCTGTCTTCTGGTGGTTCTTCCAATAAACTCATATCCCTAATTCCCGTTAATCCCATCTGTAAAGTCCTAGGAATTGGAGTTGCTGACAGTGTAAGCACATCTACGTTTTCTCTCATAGATTTTAATTTTTCTTTGTGTCTCACACCAAATCTTTGTTCTTCATCAATTACTAATAATCCCAAATCTTTAAATTTCAAATTCTTCGACAAAATTCTATGAGTCCCCACCAATAAATCTACAAGACCTCTTTGCACATCCTTCATTATTTGTTTTTGACGTGCTGGAGAGACGAATCTACTCATCATTTCAACTCTAATCGGATAATCTCTGAATCTTTCTTTGATTGTATTAAAATGTTGCTGTGCGAGAATTGTCGTTGGAACTAAGAATGCAACTTGTTTACCGTCCATTATAGCTTTAAAACAAGCTCTGATTGCAACTTCTGTTTTTCCGTAACCAACGTCACCACACAATAACCTATCCATTGGTCTGTCAGATTCCATATCGGTTTTGATTTCTTCAATGGATCTTACTTGAGAATCTGTTTCTTCATAAGGGAATGAATCTTCAAACTCTCTTTGCCATTCAGTATCTTGAGAAAACTGATATCCTTTTAACTTGGCTCTTTTTGAATATAATTCAACCAAATCATCTGCCATTTCATCGACAGATTTCTTAGCTTTTTGCTTTGCCTTTGCCCAATCATTTCCACTTAATTTATTTAATGAAGGCTTTTTGATGTTGCCACCGCCGATGTATTTTTGGACCAAATTCATCTGATCCGTTGGAATCATCAGCCTGTCATTTGCTTTATATTGAATTACAATGTAATCTTTTTGTATTCCATTTACATCGATTTTTTCAATTCCCTTGTACTGACCAATCCCGTGATTTTCGTGTACCACATAATCATCGATATTCAAATCAGAATAATTGACAATATCCTGACCGGTACTTTTTTTCTTCTTACGTTTTCGAATTTGTTTTTCGCGTCCGAAAATTTCCTTATAAGTAATTATCAAATACTTAGGATCTTTTATTTCAAAACCATTTGGCAAATTTTTCTGAGTAATCAAAACCTGCGACGATTTGATATTTGCATTATAATCTTCAGCTTCAAGAGTTGGAATTCCATTAGTTAAGAACAAATCCTTGAGCATGTTTTTTCGTTCGACATTTGCCGCAAACACGATTTGCTTGAATCCCCTTAAACTGTTGGATTTGATATTTTCAACCAAACTGTCGATATTCTTGTTAAAGTTTGGCGCTTCCAATGTTTTAAGCTGATACATCGCATTTGATTCGATAAGTCTAGTTCTTTTGACCAAACTTGTAATGTTGACAGATTTTTTTGATTTTATCAATTTCAAAATATCGGAAATTGGAATAAGTGATTGTTCGTGCTTGGATAAAACTTCTCCTTTTTCAACCAAATACACGAAATCTTCCAAAAATCTCTTTTCTTTTTCCTTGTAAATATCATAACATCTGGACAAATCTTCAATCAGCATTATGCTGTCATCTAAAAAATAATCAAACACAGTATCATAATCTTTTTTTGTAAGAAAACATGATACCAAGTCGATTTCGTATTCCAAATCACTCCTGATGTATTCCATCAACTTTTCGAATTTGTCCTTGACATTGTCTATATTTTCTCCAAAAATCGGATGATTAATTCTTTTATCTAAGTTTTTTTGAATCGAATTGATAATAGATTCTTTTTTAGAGTCTTCAATAATTAATTCGCTGCAACTAATGATGTCGACGAACTTGCAATCTTCAATTGATCTTTGAGTTGATACTTCAAAAAATCTCATCGAATCTATCTCGTCATCGAACAATTCAATTCTAACAGGAAATCTACTGTGAACTGGGAAAATATCTACAATTCCACCTCTTATAGCAAATTGTCCCTTTGATTCGATAGTGTCTACCCTTTCGTACTTCAACACCTTCAACTTTTCTTGAAGTTCTTCCAAATTTATCAAATCAGTATCTTTGATTGTAAATGCGTATTTTTTTGCAACAGATTTTTTTGTGATTTTCTTCGTTAAAGCATCAAATGTGGTAACTATGATGAATTTTTCGTTGTTTAATAATTTGAACAACACATTTACTCTTTGATCTTCTGCATTATCGTCCAGTGATCTTGCATTGTACAAGTTAAGTTCTCTGCTTGGAAAAAATTCGCAGATATTATCTTCAATATCATTCAGATATTCTGTCAAATTTCTTGCTCTCATATTATCTTCTACAACCACTACAAGAGGTTTGTCTATGTTTTTGGATGTTGCATACACGAAACTTGCAAAAGCTTCCTTAATGACACCGTGAATGTAAATAGACGAATTATCGGATGATAAAGAATTTAAATATCCCTGAAATTCTGTGTTATCCTCGTAAATTTTAGTTAGAAAATTCATATCAAGCTTTTCCCATTGAAGTTGTTCATAGCATAATCGACATTTTCTTCTACTATTTTGATAGCCGCATCACTTGACATGTCGATTTCTTTTTTTAAAACTTCAAATTCCTTCTCGCTAAATTGTGACAACACAAAATCCTTCAAATCGTAATTGTTGTCATTTTGACCGACAGATACTTTTATTCTTGCAAAATCTTGAGACTGAATAAGATATATAATGGACTTCAACCCATTGTGAGTTCCTGCAGAGCCTTTCTTTTTTATTCTAATAGTTCCGAAAGGAATATCAATATCATCACAAATAACAATAAGATTTTCTGCTGATAAATTATAATAATTAAAACAATCCAAGATAGCTTTTCCAGAATCATTCATGTAAGTTGAAGGCTTCATCAAAATCACTTTTTCGTTTCCAATAAATCCCTCACCAATCAACGATTTGAATTTTAATTTGTTCACCTTAATATTCAATTTTTTTGCCAAATCATCTATAACCATAAATCCGGCATTGTGTCTTGTGTATTCGTACTTACTTCCTGGATTACCCAGTCCTGCGATTAAATACATATAATCATTCCATTTCTATCTTTTTTTATTATAAACCCAATCTTTTTTATTTTCTTGACGACTTCTACCAATTGAAAGTGCACCTTCTTCAACATCCTCAGTAATTGTAGTACCACAAGCAATGAAGCTGTCCTTTTTCAAAGTCACAGGAGCAATCACATTTGAATTAGAACCGACAAACACATTGTCTTCAACCACAGATCTGTGCTTGTTCTTGCCGTCGTAATTTACGAAAATTACTCCACAACCGATGTTGATATTTTCCTTCAAATCACTATCTCCAACATAAGCCAAGTGACCTGCTTTCGTTTTATTGCCAACAGTTGAGTTTTTGATTTCAACAAAGTTTCCAATATGAACATTTTCTTTCAAAACGCTGTTTGGTCTCAAATGAGCAAAAGGTCCGATGTCAGTGTTCTTTCCTACGACAGAATTTTCGATGTATGATGATTTAATAACCACGTTGTCATCGATTTTAGAATCCACGATTTCACAATCGCCCTTAATCAAACAATCACTGCCTATTTCTGTGTTTCCGTAAATTCTGCAAGGTCCAATAATCACAGTGTCCCTTCCGATTTTTACAGATGATTCTATGATTACAGAATCCGAATTAGAAATTACAACGCCTTCTTCCATGTATTTTTCATTAACTCTTTGTTTTAAAATTTCTTCACAGAAATACAATTGGGCTTTTGTATTTATCCCATAAGTTTCGTTTACATCAGAATGTTTAAAAGTTTTGATAATTTTGCCGTCATTTCTGATGATTTCGAAAATATCTGTCAAATACATCTCGCCTTTTGAATTATCTGTACCGATTTTTTCAATCGACATCTTCAACACATCGCCATTCACAATCATCATGCCGCTGTTGAATTCTTTTATTAATAATTGCTCATCGTTGCAGTCTTTTTGCTCAACGATTTTGAGCAAATTACCCTTTTCGTCCTTTACAATTCTTCCATATCCAAATGGATCGTCGATTTCACTTGTAAGAACTGTTGCAACGGAATTTTGTTGTTCATGGAAATCAAAAAACTTCTTCAACGTTTCTTGCTTTATTAGTGGAGTATCCCCCGTTAAAATAATAACTTTATCGCCGTCATTTATTTCATCTAAACATAATTTAACGGCATACCCTGTTCCATATGGATATTGTTCTCCTATATTTTGTTTTACTAGATGAATACTTTCATCTAAGTTTTCTCTTAAAATATCGTAATTATTTCCGCCGACTACTATTTTCTGATCCACAAAATCACAAGCATCCATGACATAATCAATCATAGTCTTGTTCAAAAGTTTATGTAAAACTTTTGAGTTGTGAGATTTCATTCTAGTGCCTTCTCCGGCAGAAAGTATAATAGCTTTCTTCATTATTCATCTCCTAAAAAATTATCACTACCATTATACTATAAAACAGGAATTTTTGAAGCATATAATGTTAAAATAAGTCAAAGATGTCAAATTATTTCCCAAAATTTGATATAATGTATGTGGTGATTATATGAAAAAATTTATATTAGTATTTTTAACATTAACAATGTTAGTTGGCTGTTCTCAAGAAAAAGGTGAAAATAAACCAGTTCCAAAAGATCCAGCACCACAAGTAAAAGAAAATGCTGAATCTTCATCTAAAGATTTTGAGAAACACGAAGCCACACTTTATGACAAATTTGACACAGTAATAAGATATAGTTTGTACACAAAATCTGAAAAAGAATTCAATGAGTATTCCAAGTTTATCAACGATGAATTTGATAGACTTCATAAACTATACAGCACTTACGAAAATTTTGATGGCGTGGATAATGCGAAAACAATCAACGATAACGCAGGCATTAAACCTGTAAAAGTCGACAAGGATTTGTTTGATTTAATCAAATGGTCAGTAGAAGATTATTCCAAATACAATAAGAAAACAAACATCGCATTTGGTTCTGTAACTGATTTGTGGAAACAGTACCGAGACAACGCTTTGGAAAAGAAAAAAATCGAAATTCCTTCAGCAGATGTTTTGAAAGAAAAAAATCTTCACACAAGTATCGATAACATCGTTTTGGATGAACAAAACAGCACAGTTTTCTTGAAAGATAAAGATTCAAAACTAGACTTGGGAGCCACTGCAAAAGGATATGCTACAGAAAAAATAGCTCAAGAAGTAGAAAAACGTGGACTAAAATCGGGAATTATTTCAGCAGGTGGAAACGTCAGAACAATTGGAAAACCAATTATAAAAGGAAAAGACAGCTGGGTAGTCGCAATCCAAAATCCTAATTTGAATGAAGAGCCAGACAAACAATACGTCGCAATCTTGAAAATACCAGAAACAACATCTATGGTTACAAGTGGTGATTACCAAAGATTTTACGTTTACAACAACAAAAAATACCATCACATAATTGATCCAGATACACTAAATCCAGCGGATCATTTTAAATCAGTGACAATCGTCACAAAAGATTCTGGACTTGCAGATTTCCTATCTACAACAGTATTTGTCATGAATTACGAAGAAGGAAGAAAATTGGTGGACTCTATCGATGGAGTTGAAGCATTTTGGGTATTAGAAAATAACGACATCAAATACACTGACGGCTTAAAAGATATTATGGAACTAGAACAATAGAATTATTCAATAAAATAGTATGATATTTTATTGAATATGTGGTAGAATATTATTGTTATTAAATCAAACATAAGGAGGAATTTTATGCACCCAATGATAAAAAGATTTGTGGATTCAGAATTTTTAGATGAACAACAAGCAGAATTCATCGAAAAAGCAATTGAAAACCACGAAAATATTATTATTTCAGGACATAGATCAACAGGAATCAGACAATTATTAGCTATTATGATGGGAATTGCTAAGAAACAATTCAAATCAGTTCAAGTTAAAGGATTAGAAAGCATGGACGAAGATGCTGAATACTATTTAATTCCTGGTATCGACACTGAAGAATTCGAAGATATCGTTCAAAAAGCATTCGATAAACCAAATTCTTCACTAATCACAATCAAAGAACCAGAACACCCATACTCAATTATGAAAATAATGAAAAAAGGTGGAAAAAATTCAGGAGATTACACAAAAGTTGTAAACTTCTTAGAAGCTCGTAAAATCGATGGCGTTCCATTCATGATTAGTACAACAAAAATGACTTATAATGAAAAACATGGAATCGACAAGGATAAAGTAGAAAGATTCAAAGCTTTCTAATAATTGATTAATTAAATTAAGAGATAACTCGTTGTGAGTTATCTCTTTTTTTGTTTAATAAAAAAACTGATGAAACACACGTTTCACCAGTTGAAAATTTATTATCTATTTTATTGTCTATTAATCAGGAATAAATGATCCTTCTGATTTGTCATTTTCAAGCATATCTTTTAATGTGTACCATGAAAGAACGGCACATTTTACTCTCGCTGGTAATGTGGATATGCTTTGGAAGCACACTGCATCTTTCAGAACTTTTAGTTCTTTTCTGTCAGTGATTTCTCCTTTTATCATTGAGATGAATTTGTTGCACAAATCTATTGCTTCACTTACTGATTTTCCTTTGATTACATCGCACATTATGGATGTGGATGCTTGTGATATAGCACATCCCATTCCAGTGTATGCAATGTCTTCGATTGTGTCATCTTGAACTTTTAGTTGCAATGTGATTTCATCTCCACAGCTTGGATTGTGTCCCAACTCACAATGAGTTGGATGTTCCAATTCACGTCTGTTTGATTTATCCCTGCTTTTTTCCAATATTAATTCTGTATATAAACTACCTAGTTCCAATTCTCATCAATCTCCTTACGTCTTCAAGATGTTCAATAAAAAAGTCAACTTCTTCAAATGTATTATAGAATGCAAAGCTTGCTCTGCATGAGAAATTTGTCTTCAAATATCTATGAAGTGGTTGTGCACAATGGTGCCCACTTCTTATTGCAATTCCGTAACTGTCCATAATACTTGCAACATCATGTGGGTGAGCTTCTTTGAAGTTAAAATCTAAAACTGGTGATCTATGAGTGTCATTTGTTGTGTATACATCGATGATGTCGGATTTTTGTTTAATTTTGTCATAAGCATAATCCATTAATGCTTTTTCATAATCTCTAATATTTTCTATTCCAATTTTTTCGATGTAATCTATCGCTGTTATTAATGATTTTACCGCTCCTACATCTTGTGTTCCAGCTTCAAACCTTCCTGGAGCATCCAAGTACGATGATTTATCTTCAAACACATATTCAATCATATCTCCACCATACAAGAACGGCTTTAAGTTGTTCAATAATTCTTTCTTTCCATAAAGTATTCCAACTCCCATTATGCTAAGCATTTTGTGACCTGAAAATACTAAGAAATCACAACCTAATTGTTGTACGTCAACTTTATTGTGTGGAATATATTGTGCAGAATCCACGATGCATATACAATCTTTGTTAACTGATTTGACGTATTTTATCATTTTTTCAACTTCAGGCATAGTTCCCACTACGTTTGATGCTTGTGTTATTGAGAAAATCTTCGTTTTTTCAGTGATTGTTTTCTTGAATTCTTCAAAATCCAATTGCATATTTTCTTTGTTAACATACAAATATTTTAGTTTAGCCTTAGTTTTCTTGCACACTTCCTGCCAAGTTACTAAATTACTGTGGTGTTCCATTATTGATATGACTATTTCATCGTCTTCTTTTAAATTATTAAAGCCGTACGAATAAGCTAATAAGTTCAAAGATTCAGTAGTGTTTCTAGTGAACACTACTTCTGAAGAATCTGCTGCATTTATGAATTTTGCGATTTTTTCTCTTCCAGATTCGTAAACATCTGTAGATAAAACGCTCAATGTGTGTGCTCCTCTGTGAGGATTTGCATTTTCATACTTGTAAAATTCACTTACGCTATCTATGACTTGAATCGGTTTTTGGCTGGTAGCTGCATTGTCCAAATAAACTATCGGATTTTTGTATTCTTTATCCAAATACAAAAAGTCCTTTCTTATATCTTCTACTTGTTTTTTATCTAACATCCAATTCCCTCTTTGCCATTTTTTCTCTGATGAATGAAAGAAGTTTATTTTCCAAGTTTTCGTCATCTAATCTGCTTAATGATTCGCTAAATTTGGATTCAACTATCATACTTTCAGCTACATCTCTGGATATAGCACGGTTCATTATATAAAATAGCATATCAGCATCTATCTTACCTGCACTTGCTGCGTGATTTCCTATTACATCGTCTTCTCCTGCTAAAAGTATAGGAACTGACAAGCTTTTTGCATCATCTGATAACAATACCGCGTATTCTTCTTCAGTTCCTGTGGATCCCATGGATCCTTTTTTGAAATCAAGAGTTGACTTGAAGTTTTTATAAGATGATTCTTTTAATGCACCATTTACGATACATGAAGATTTGGATTCTTTGCCGAAATGATTGATTTCATAAAGCATATTCAATGAATTATCTCCATGTGTGAAGTAAATACTGTTGATATCCAAGTTAGAATGTTTGCCATTCAAATTAGCTTTAGTATTGACATAATTGTCCTTGCTTCCTAATTCGTATTGGCTTAGGATGACGTTACTTTCTTCATCTAAGTTTAATATAACTGACTCCAATGCTGTAGTGTTCTTTTCTGTTTGAATAACAAAAACTTCCACATTGCTGTTTTCTTTAGCATTGATTTCAATTACTGAACTTCTGAATTTCTTATTGTCGTCATTGTCTCTGTAATCAAGTACAACTCGGAGGCTTGAGTTCTTTTCGGCTACAATTTTGTGAGTATCCAACAAAATATCATATTCTCTGTCAGTTACCAAATCGATAACTCCGAAATCTTTTACTTGATTTTCTTCTGTTCTATATTTTTTGAATAGATTTCCCGATTTTTCGTTCATATCCAAAGCTTCTTGGCACACACCAAAATCTTTGTTGTCTAATGATTCTACTGGATCTGAGTCTATTCTGTATTCTTTTATATCTATATCTGGAAGATTAATTTCTGTATCGTTAACTTTCAAATATTTGAAAGTTTTAAATCCCAGTTTATTGCCTTTAATTTGTTCCATATACAACTCCTATCCTATGCTTCCTTCTAATTCAAGATTAATTAAATTATTCATCTCAACCGCATATTCCATAGGTAATTCCTTAGCTATTGGTTCCGCAAATCCACGAACTACCATTGATTTTGCTTCTTCTTCTGGAATACCTCTTGTCATCAAATAGAAAATAACTTGATCATCTATTCTACCGATAGATGCTTCATGTCCCAAATCGACATGTTTGTTTCCTATTTTAACAACTGGAATTGTATCTGATCTACTTTCATTATCTAACATTAACGATTCACAACTTACTGATGATTTTGAATCGTAAGCATTTTCTTTTATGTCTACTAAACCTCTGTAAACACTGATTCCACCTGATTTAGAGATAGACTTGCTGTTTACATAGCTTGTAGTGTGAGGGGCTGCGTGAATCATAACAGCACCTGTGTCTAAGTTTTGGTCACGTCCTGCAAATGAAATACCAGTGTATTCACTGCTTGCACCTTCTCCCTTCAAGACACTTGAAGGATAAAGCATGGATACTGCTGATCCAAATGAACCAGAAACCCATTCAACCTTACCATTTTTTTCAATGATTGCTCTTTTTGAGTTCAAATTGTACATGTTACGTGACCAGTTTTCGATTGTAGAAAATCTAAGAGTAGCATTTTCTCCAACGAAGATTTCCACTGCACCAGCATGTACATTTAGTGCGTTATATTTTGGAGCTGAGCAACCTTCGATGAAGTGACAATAACTGTCATCTTCTACGATAATCATTGTATGTTCGAATTGACCTGCTCCTGGAGCGTTCAATCTGAAATAACTTTGAAGTGGGATTTTAACATCTACTCCTTTTGGAACATAAACAAATGATCCACCTGACCACACTGCATAGTGAAGTGCTGCGTATTTGTTTAATCTTGGTGTGATTGATTTTGCAAAGTATTGTTTTACAATATCTTCGTGTTCTTTAAGAGCTGTATCAAAATCTGTATAAATAACCCCTTGATCTACCAAAGATTGTTGAATGTTGTGATACACAACCTCACTATCGTATTGTGCACCAACACCGCTAAGCATCATTTCTTTTTCAGCTTCTTGAATACCTAACTTATCGAAAGTATCTCTGATTTCATCAGGAACTGTATTCCAGTCGCTTGATCTGTCAGCATCAGGTCTAATGTATGTTGTGACCTTATTCATATCAACGACACTCAAATCCGGTCCCCATTCAGGATCTTCTGAATTGTAAAATATTTCAAGAGCTTCCAATCTTTTTTCGAGCATCCATTGAGGCTCATTTTTTTCTTCTGAAATCTGTCTTACAATTTCAGGAGTCAAGCCCTCTTCAGTTTTTCTTCTAAAAGTAAATTTATTCTTGATGTCATAGATACCTCTATCCATTTCATCGACTTGAGTCTTCTTTTTAGGTGCCATTATTTCACCTCTTCTCTAATCCAATTGAATCCTTTTTCTTCAATTTGATCTAAAAGTTCGCTAGAACCTTCTTTTACAATAGTGCCATCCATGATTACATGAACGAAATCTGGCTTAATTTCTTTTAAGATTTCCTTGTGATGTGTGATTACAATAACTGAATTATTGTCATGTAAGAATTCCTTTACACCTTTTGATACAGTTCTAACAGCATCAACATCAAGACCAGAATCTGTTTCATCAAGGATTGCTAGTTTTGGTTGTAGCATTAACATTTGTAGAATTTCGTTCTTCTTTTTTTCACCACCGGAAAAACCGACATTCAAATATCTGGAAGAATATCCATGATCATACTCAAGTATATCCATATTATCTTCCAGTTCTTCTCTGAATTCTAAGAATCCTATATTTTCATCAGTTGTTGCTATTTTTGCAGATCTGATGAAGTTTTCTACACTAATGCCTGAAACTTCCATTGGATTTTGGAAAGACATAAAAATACCTTTTTTGGCTCTTTTATCTGTTGATAAATCCATAATACTTTCACCATCAAGTAAAATATCACCTGAAGTAGTTTCGTATTGTGGATTGTTCAAAATAACATTGGCTAAAGTTGATTTACCAGAACCATTTGGTCCCATAATAACGTGAACTTCACCATAGTTTATATTTAAATTTATGTTTTTTAATATTTCTTTATCTCCTACCCTTGCGGATAAGTCTTTAATAGTTAATAAATTTTTTGACATAATAACCTCCTTACAGTTATGTAATAAATATATATATAAGAGATCCTTATGTCCTACTATATTATACACGAAAAAAGCAAAATAGTTAAGCCTTTAAACAAAAACCTACTATTTTACTATGCAATTTCGTCTTCGTCTATAAATTCCGAATAAACTTCCTTGAAATTCATCGAACTGTCGAATTTTTCGCTAGACAAATTCCAATTCACAATCTCATGTAATTCTACGAATTCATGATCGTTCAAATCCTCTTGAATTAAATCTACATATTCCAAACATTTGTCTTTTAATTCATCAATGCTTTCCATTTCTATAAGAACAATATCTTCTTCATATATAGACACATCTGTCTTGTATTTCAAAATCATTTTTACAGAATAAATTTGCTTCAAATCTTTCTCCTCCTCAACACTCCCATATTTTATACTAATTAATTCATTGTGTAAATAGCAAAATCGAAAAATTTAGATTTTTTAGGCGTTTTTTAAGAATTTATTTGTTCTTGCTAATTTAAAAGCGATAGTTCTCACTACCGCTTTCAAATTTATATATTTCAAATCTCACGCAAATTAAGGAAGGAAAAAACGTGATAACTTATTTTTGTTGTAAAGTACTAAATTCAATATCTAAATCTTTCGTACTACCATCTCTATAAACTGTAATCTTGCCTTTTTGTTTTGGTCTAACTTCAAGCAATGCCTTCTTCAATGAACTCATCGTGTTTATCGCTTTGCCGTTTACTTTTGTAATGATATCCCCTCTAGTTACACCAGCTTTTTGTGCAGAAGATCCCTTGACAACTTCCACAACATAAATTCCTTTGTCTATGGATAATTTTTGACCAGTAGCTTGTTGAAACGTCTTTACATCAACTCCACTAATTCCCAACTTAACTCCTTCAAAAGAGCCCCCAGAAACTATATTATCGACAATGGTTTTTGCTACATTAATAGGAATTGTAAATCCGATTCCTTCTGCAGAAGCTTTTGCAGTATTTATACCAATTAGTTTTCCTTCTTGGTCGAAAAGTCCACCACCACTATTTCCTGAGTTTATAGCCGCATCTGTTTGCATCAAACCATCCATTTGTAGTCCATTTTGCAATGTGATTGTTCTGTCTTTTCCTGAAATATAACCACTGGTCAATGTTGATTGCAAATCCAATCCCAATGGATTACCAATAGCAATCGCCTTGTCTCCAATTTGAACCTTGTCGCTATCTCCCATTTCAACTGGTTTTAATCCAGTCATATCAGTTTTAATTACTGCAAGGTCTAGCGTTGTGTCATACCACAATAATTTTGCAGATGATTTCTTGCCATTTGTAAGTAAGACTTCGATTTTTTCTGCTTTACCATCTTGTACAACGTGTGCGTTAGTTAAAATATATCCATCTTTGCTAACAACAACACCACTTCCAACACCTTCTACAACTCTGCCTTGGAAAAACATATTTTCTTGAACACCTACAGTTGTAATACCAACTACAGAATCCAAAGATTTCTTGGCTACGGCATTTTCGGTAGACACACTATTGTTTTTTATAGAAATAGTACTACTTTCAACTTGACCATTTTTGTTAATAGTCTCAGTAATACCAGTCATATTTTTTGCTACGAAATAGCTCATAACCAAAGAATATATTAGTAAAAATATTGTGAGAGCTTTTAACCAACCAATTTTTGGTTTATTCTTAGCTATTTCTTCTTTTATCATATTTTCGACTTTTCTTTCGCTCAAGCCGTCCCTTCTTTTTTTAATGTAATCGTTGTATTCAGAGTATGGGTCTCTGTCCATATCTACACCTCCATATTTGATACTTATACTTTATCAAGCAAATGTGTTTTAACTGTGAGTAAAACAGCGTAAAAGTTTACGAAAAATCAAACTTTATATTTGACTTTCTGTAACCATTAAAAAATCCCCGTATTAATTTCTCTCGGAAATTAAATACGAGGATTCAATTTATTTGTTAGGGTTTGGCGTATTGATAGATAAACCTTCTAATTGTTCGACAGAATCCATAAACACTTCACTAATAGTTGGGTGAGCGTAAATCATTGCTGATAAACCTTCAACTCCAACGTTATTGTTCATCGCAATTGCTGCGAAGTGAATTAATGTGGATGCATCGTGGCCAATTATATGGCAACCTAAAATCTTAGATAAATCTTTTGTAGCAACTATCTTTACAAAACCTTCTGTAGCATTCAAACTCAATGCTTTACCATTTGCTTGATACATAAATTTGCTTGTTACATAATCTATGTTTTGTTCTTTTGCTTTTTCTTCTGTTAAACCAACAGAAGCTATTTCAGGAACAGTAAATACAACTGCTGGAACTACATCCATGTTGATGTTTTTTTCCTTACCTGCAAATTCTCTCACAAGATTTTTACCTTGATTACTTGCAACGTGAGCTAATTGAGTGTTCTTGTACACACAATCGCCAATGGAATAAATACCTTCGACATTTGTTTGAAGATTTTCATCGACAACAATAGCATTCTTTTCAGTTTTAATATCTGTGTTTTCAATTCCTAGATTATCTATATTGCTGCTTCTTCCACTTGCTACAAGAACGTAATCTGCATAAGTTTCTTGGAATTTATCTTTGCCAACTTTTTGACTAATGATTTTAAGTTTTCCGTCTTCTTCAACTATTTTCTTAGCATATACTCCTGTTACAAACTTCAAAGTATCGCTTTTTAGAATAGATTTTAGACGTTTTTGGATCTCGCCATCTTCAGTTTTCAACAGTTTGTTACCAACTACAGTAACTTCTGTTCCGAATTGTGAATAGATTGATGCAAATTCCATTCCTATTACGCCAGTTCCAATAACAACCATTGATTTTGGAATTTCTTCTAATTCCAAAAGTCCAGTTGATGTCAAAACTTTAGGATGGTCAATACCTTCAATATTTGTTGGCTTATAGTCTTTGGATCCAGTAGCTATGATAATTTTATCAGCTGTAAGTTCTTTGGTTTCTCCTTCCAAAGTCTTCACAATAACTGTTTTATTATCCTTAAAGCTAGCTTCTCCTCTAATAAAAGTTAAATTATCGTAAGTTTTGAAAAGGTATTCAACACCACTTCTAAGTCTTTCGATAATTTCCGTTTTCCTTTGTTTAATTTTATCGGCTAATAATTTATGGTCATTAACTTCAATTCCAAAAGTTTCTGATTCTTTAATTTCTTTGTACAAATCAGCAATTTTCCATAAAGTTTTAGTAGGTATACATCCTCTGTTCAAGCATGTACCACCTACTTCAGCTTTTTCGATTAAAGTTACATTTAAACCGAGCTGGCATGCCCTGATGGCTGTTTCATAGCCACCAGGTCCAGCGCCGATAATAATGATATCTTTAGTCATTATTCTCCTTTTTTGTAAGTCAATATTAACTTCTTAGCAGCTTCTGTTTCATCAGGTCTTCTAACAACAGTTGAAATAGGTGCTTCTAATAATATATCTTTGTTTTCTCTTGCTTCTTGTGCAATTTGTTTCATTGCAGCTACGAATTCGTCAAGAGTTTGTTTTGGTTCAGTTTCAGTAGGTTCTACCATTAATGCTTCATGAACGATTAATGGGAAGTATACTGTTGGTGGATGGAATCCCATATCTAACAGTCTCTTAGCTACATCCAATGTCTTAACTTGACCATCGCAATCATCCTTTAATCCGCCTAATACGAATTCGTGTTTACAGATGAAGTCGTGTGGTAAGTTGTAATCGTCTTTTAATTGAGCTTGTAGATAGTTTGCATTCAATACTGCTGTAGTAGATGCACATTTCAATCCGTCACTACCCATAGTTAGGATATAAGTCAACGCTCTCATTAAAATTCCGAAGTGACCTTGGAAGTCTTTCATTCTACCAATAGAATGTTCCATGCTATAATCTAAGAAATATTTATCTCCATCTTTTTCAACAATTGGTTTTGGTAAATAATCTCTTAAGAATTTCTTAACACCTACAGGACCTGCACCTGGACCTCCACCACCGTGTGGTGTAGAGAATGTTTTGTGAACATTGAAGTGGATTGCATCGAATCCCATGTCCCCTGGTCTTGCGTGTCCTAAAATGGCATTAGCATTAGCTCCATCATAGTATAGTAATCCGCCAGCTTCGTGAACTATTTCAGCGATTTCTTTGATTTTAGTTTCAAATAAACCTAAAGTGTTAGGGTTAGTTAACATCAAACCAGCAGTTTTTTCGTTTACAACTTTTCTTAAGTCTTCAACGTCAACTACACCTTTTTCGTTTGATTTAACTTCTACTACTTTGTATCCTGCCATTGCAGCTGTTGCTGGGTTAGTACCGTGAGCTGAGTCCGGAACTATGATTTCATTCTTTTCAGAATTACCATTAACTTCGTGGTATTTCTTGAAAATTGTAATAGCAGTGATTTCACCATGAGCACCTGCTGCTGGTTGTAATGTCATATAATCCATTGCAGAGATTTCGCATAGTGATTTTTGTAAAGTATACATCGCTTCCAATGCACCTTGAACTTGGTAGTCATCTTGTTTTGGGTGAAGACGTGCAAGTTTTGGGTTCGCTATGATTTCTTCATTTATTTTAGGGTTGTACTTCATTGTACAAGATCCTAATGGATACATACCTGTATCTACGCCGAAGTTTAGAGTTGAAAGATTAGTATAGTGACGAACTACGTCAACTTCACTAACTTCTGGTAAATCTAATTCTTCATTTGATAAAAATTCTTCAGGAATTAAGTTATCTTTTTCTTCTACGTCTAATTCAGGAAGTTTATATCCAGTTCTACCTGGTTGTGATAATTCAAATATTAACTTGTTATAAGCCATATTATAATACCTCCTTAACTGCTGCTACAAAATTGTCCATTTCTTCTTTTGTTCTCTTTTCTGTTACAGCAATAATTAAACCATTGCCACATCCATCTGTAGCTTCTTTAATGCTAATTCCAGCTAAGAATCCTTTATCAAATAATGCTTTCTTAACTTCTTCAGTGTCTTTGTCAAAACCGATAGTGAATTCATCAAAGAATGGTTTTTCACTAAGAACTTTAACTTTGTCTATTTTCTTTAATTCTTCAAATAGATAGTGAGCTTTTTGTAATGATTGAGTTGCTACTTCTTTAATACCAGTTTTACCTAAAAGTGATAAATAAATACTTGCTGCAAGTAAGTTAACACCTTGGTTTGAACAGATATTTGAAGTTGCTCTATCACGTTTAATGTGTTGTTCTCTTGCTGAAAGTGTTAAAACAAATGATCTCTTACCGTCTTCGTCAGTAGTTTGTCCTACAACACGGCCAGGGAATTTTCTAACAAATTCATCAGTAAAACACATATATCCTAAATAAGGTCCACCATATTGTAAGTTTACTCCGAATTGTTGAGCTTCACCTACAACAACGTCAACATTATATTCAGCTGGTTTTTTTAACAAACCTAAACTCATAGGATCTGCTGACATTATCAAGTAGTTTTTCTTGATAGAGTGAGTTAACTCTTCATATTTTTTAACATCTTCGATATATCCGTAATAGTTTGGAGATTGAACGATAACTGTACCTACTTCGTCAGTCATCATTTTTTCCAATTCGTCCATATCTGTTAGTAAATCTTTCATTGGGATAAATTCTACTTCAACTTTCCTATCGTGACAATAAGTCAACAATATTTCTTTTGCTGAAGGACTAACTGTATTAGCGCATAGAATTTTTGATTTTTTGGACTTTTGGATAGTCATCAAAGCTGCTTCTGTGATAGCTGTTCCACCATCGTATAAAGAAGCGTTTGATATTGGCATACCAGTAAGGTTAGCCATCATTGTTTGATATTCAAAAATATAGGAAAGAGTACCTTGGCTTATTTCTGGTTGGTATGGTGTATATGAAGTGTAGAATTCACTTCTGCTTGCCATTGCTGGAATAACAGAAGGAACGTATCTATCATAAGCTCCACCACCTAAGAAACAAACCTTATCATCAGTAGATGTGTTCTTAGCAAAAATTTCGTCGAAATATCTTCTAACTTCAACTTCACTTTTTGCTTTTGGTATGTTAAGTTCTCCTTTGAATTGAACATTTTCAGGAATATCTGAATATAGTTCATCAGTAGAGGAAATGCCAATTGTTTTTAGCATTTCCTCAATTTCTTGATCAGTAATTGAGATGTATGGATACATTATAATTCTCCTAAGAATTTTTCGTATTCATCAGCAGTCATTAATTTTGATTCATCGAAGTCTTCGAATTTAACCTTAGCAATCCAGCTTTCATATGGAGCTTTGTTGATGTTGCCTGGTTCATCATCTAATTCTTCATTAGCTTCTACGATTGTACAAGCAAATGGAGTGTAAACTTCTGATGCTGCTTTTACAGATTCAACACTTGCTACAGATTCTTCTGCATCAATTTCATCATCAACATCTGGTAATTCAACGTATACGATGTCTCCTAAACTGTCTTGTGCGTAATCTGCAAGACCAATTTCATAAACGTCTCCGTCTACTTTAATCCATTCATGATCTTTTGTGTAAAATAAATCTTTTGCTACTTCTGCCATTTTCTTTTCCCCCTATTTTCTATCCAAAAATTTTCTTTTAACAACTGTTGCTTTAGCTGGTTTATTTCTGATAATAACATCAACTTCATCACCTAATGCTACAGCTGATTTATCTACAAATGCGTTTGCTAAACATACGCCCAATGTTGGTGAAAGGTATCCTGTAGTTACTTTACCGATAGTTTTACCATCCTTTTGAACTTCAGCACCTTGTCTTGCAATACGTTTGCTTTGCATTTCGATACCAATAAGTTTCTTGTCGATTCCAGCATCAACTTTTTCTTGAGTTTTAGCTTTACCAACGAAGTCGTCTTTGTCCATTTTAACTGCAAATTTCAATCCAACTTCTAATGGAGATACTTCATCTGCAAGTTCATTTCCATATAAAGGCATTGCTGCTTCAAATCTCAATGTATCTCTACATCCAAGACCACATGGTTTAACACCTAAGTCTTTTCCTTTTTCTAATAATTCATTCCATAAGTCTACAATTGCTTCTGCAGTTGCATAAACTTCGAATCCATCTTCACCAGTATAACCAGTTCTAGAAATTAATACATCATATTCTTTGTATTTAATGTCTTTTACAAAATGATAGTATTCAATTTTTGAAAGATCAAATTCAACTAATCTTTGTAATAATTCTTCAGCCTTAGGACCTTGAATAGCGATTTCTGCAACAGAGTCACTGATGTTTTTTAGTTCAACATCGAACTTATCTACATATTTAGAGATATGTTTAAAGTCTTTTTCAGTGTTGGCTGCGTTAGGAACCATTAAAAAGTCTTCATCGTTGTTTTTGTAAACTAATAAGTCATCAACCATTCCACCATCTTCATGTAATAATAAAGAATATTGGATTTGACCATCAGCACATTTAGTGTAATCATTAGTGCAGACATAGTTGATGAATTTTAAAGCGTCTTTGCCTTTAACAGTAAATTCACCCATGTGGCTTACATCAAATAAACCAACGTTGTTTCTTACTGCTTCGTGTTCTTGTTGCAATCCTTCATAATCAACTGGTAAATAAAAACCAGCGAAGTCAACAACTTTTCCACCTAATTTTTTGTGTTCCTCATATAGAGGAGTTTTTTTTGTACTCATAAGCATCTCCTTTTACTTATAATCCTTTTCATAACTATTGTACCATAAAAGTTATTAGTATTTGTAACAAAATTTATTAATTCTGATAATAAATAAGCCTGAATTTATAGAAAATTTTTATAAATCATAATAAATTTACACAAATTCAGGCTTTGATTTTTTCTAGAATAATCCTACTACTGTACCGTCATCTAAAACATCGCATTTTTCTGCTGAAGGTACCTTTGGTAAACCTGGCATTGTCATTACAGAACCTAATAGTGCAACAACAAATCCAGCACCTCTTGAGATTTTGAAATCACTTACTGTAATTGTAAATCCAGTTGGAGCTCCGATTAATTTTTTATTATCAGAGAATGAGTATTGAGTCTTAGCCATACATACTGGATAATTGTCTAATCCTAATTCTTTGATTTGTTTTAATTTCTTCTTAGCTTTTGCACTAAATTCTACGCCGTCAGCTCTGTAGATTTCTTTTGCAATTTTTTCGATTTTTTCTTTGATTGGTAATTCAAGGTCATATAAGAATTCAAATTCGTTTTCTTCTTTTGTATTTTCAACAACGTATTCTGCTAATTCTTTTGCGCCTTCGCCACCTTCTGCCCATACATCACAGAAAATAGCTCTTGTTCCGTCTGCTTCAACCAATTCAGTTAATTTCTTAATTTCAGCATCAGTATCATTTGCGAATCTGTTGATTGCCACTACTACTGGAACTTTGTATTTCTTCATGTTTTCAATGTGACGTTTAAGGTTAGCATATCCTTTTTCCAAAGCTTCTACATTTTCAACTTTGTAATCTTCTGCTTCCCCGTGATGTTTTAAAGCTTTGATAGTAGCTACGATACATACCATGTTTGGATGTAAGTCGTTTCTACATTTGATATCGAAGAATTTTTCTGCTCCTAAGTCAGCACCGAAACCTGCTTCTGTAACAACATAATCTCCAAGCTTTAATCCTAATTTTGTAGCTATTACAGAGTTACATCCGTGTGCAATGTTGGCGAATGGTCCACCATGAATAATTGCTGGAGTGTGTTCTAATGTTTGAACTAAGTTTGGCTTGATAGCTTCTTTCATGATTAATGCTACAGCACCATCAGCTTTAACGTCTTTTGCGTAAACTGGTTTACCTTCTTTATCAAAAGCTATAAGAATGTTTCCAACTCTTTCTTTTAAGTCTTTCAAATCTTTTGCAAGACATAAAATAGCCATGATTTCACTTGCGACAGTTATTTCGAAACCATCTTGACGCATAACTCCATTACCCTTAGTTCCAACACCAATGATTATATCTCTTAATTCACGTTCGTTCATATCCATACATCTCTTAATTAAGATTTGCTTTGGATCGATGTTTAACGCATTACCTTGGTGAATGTGGTTATCCATCATTGCGCAAATTAAGTTGTTTGCAGTAGTGATTGCGTGGAAGTCACCTGTGAAGTGCATGTTGATTTCATCCATTGGTACTACTTGTGCATATCCACCACCAGCTGCTCCACCTTTCATACCAAAGTTTGGTCCTAAAGATGGTTCTCTTAAAACTGAAATAGCATTTTTGCCTATTTTGTTAAGTCCCATTGCCAAACCAACATTCATAGTTGTTTTACCTTCTCCTGTTGGAGTTGGGTTAATACTTGTCATCAAAATTAATTTACCATCTTTTTTGTCTTTGTTTTTTTCAAAAAGATTTAAATCTAATTTTGCCTTATATCTACCATATTGTTCGTAATCTTCTTCTGTTAATCCCATTTTTTCAGCGATAACACTGATTTTTTCTAATTTCGCTTTTTGAGCAATTTCTACATCTGTAGCCATAATCATTACCTCCAAATTTATTTATTAGCTATTATCCTAATAACCACTAAGCTATTTATACCCAACTTTATTCAATAATAACACTAAAAAACGCTTTTTTTTATTTTTTGATAATTATTATTAATTTAACACATTTTCAAATAAAAAAATAGAACCAATCAAATTAATGATTGGCTCTGAAGTTTATTATTTAATTTTCGCTGCGATTTCTTTTGCCATTTGTCTTAGACCTTGATCGTCTTCATCTTTCATGCGACCTTTTGCTTCTACAACAGTTTCTGTTGTTTCGAATTTTCCTTCTTCAACAAATTCTTTTAGATTTTTTACAGCGCCACCGCTCCATCCATAAGATCCAAATACAGAAACTACATGATTTTTCAATTTTTGCATTTTCAATACGTTCAATAAATTGCTCATCACAGGATATACAGTGTTGTTGTATGTGCAAGAACCTAATACTAATGATTTCTTTTCCCAGCAATTAGAAATTATATATGATTCATGAGTTTTACTTACATCAAATACTTCAATGTTTCTAACACCTTCAGCTGCTAAGTATCTAGCCAATTGGTCTGCCATCAATTCAGTGTTGCCATACATTGATGCATAAGCTATTACAACTCCTTCATTTACTTCATAAGTTGCCCATTTTGTATAATCTTCAACGATTTTTGAAGGTTGTTTTCTCCAAATACAACCATGAACAGGACATATTGTTTCGATTTCCAAAGAAGATAGTTTGTTAATAGCACGTACAGCCATTTGTGAGTATTTTCCAACGATATTTGTGTAATATCTTCTAAATTCTGTTCTTCTAACTTCGTAATCTAATTCATCATCAAATATTGCCCCATCATTAGTTCCGAATCCCCCAAAAATATCTTGTGAGAATAAAATTTTATTTTCAGCATCGTAACTAACCATTGATTCTGGCCAGTGAACCATAGCTGTTAAATAGAATGTTAATTTTCTATCTCCTAAATCTAATTCATCACCTTCTCCAACTTCGATAAAATGGTCAGAATCAATTTCAAAATAATCATTTAACATTGATCTTGTTTTCTTATTTCCAACGATTTTTAAATCTGGATAAAGGTCTAAAATTTGCGGAATTGAACCTGAATGATCTGGTTCTATGTGATGAATTACCAAATAATCTAATTTTCTATCTTTTAAAATAGCTTTAACATTATCGACAAATTCATCACTTTTGCTGACTTTTACAGTGTCCATCAAGCAAGTTTTTTCGCCTGTAAGTAAGTAAGAATTGTAAGCTACTCCATAAGGCAATGGCCACATGTTTTCAAAATATTCTGTTTGTCTGTCATTTACACCCAAGTAATATAAATTTTCTTGGATTTTAATTGGTTCTGTTCCCATATTTCCTCCTATAAATTAACAATTATAAATCATTTTCACCGTAAGTATCTAAAAAGTTATACTTTTCTCCATTATACTCATACCCAAGAATTCTGGATACATCAACATTTTCACTGGATTTAAATATTGAATTTTCTACATTAGTAAATCCTCTATCCGACAATTCTTCAATCAATAGTTTGATTTGTTTTCTCATAGATCCTTCTGTTTTCTTAGTTACAGAACAAGCACAATCTAAGGCTTTTAACCCTGAGTAATTCAACCAACTTTTTACAGATTCTTCTCTAATTAAATACATTGGTCTGATAAGTTCAATCCCTTCAAAGTTATTAGAGTGAAGCTTTGGCATCATAGTTTTATAATTTCCAGAACACAAAACATTCAATAAAATTGTTTCAATCACATCATCAAAATGATGTCCCAACGCCATTTTATTGCACCCAAGCTCTTTTGCTTTGGAATAAAGCGCACCTCTTCTCATTCTCGCACACATGTAGCACGGATTGTTCGATGAAATCTTCTCGCTAACACTAAATACATCAGTATCATACATGTGATAAGGAATGTTAAGTTTCTCAAAATTTTCTTTTTCAAGTCTAGTGTTTTCTTCGCTATAACCTGGATTCATCGCTATAAATTCAAGGTCAAAATTATTCATTCCGTGTTTTTGAAGTTCTTGAAATAATTTCGCAAGAAGCAAACTATCCTTGCCACCACTCATACACACGGCTATTTTGTCTCCATCTTGAATCAAATCATATTCTTTTATGGCCTTTATAAACTTCGACCAAATGTGTTTTCTATATTTTTTTATAATTGCTCTTTCAACTTCTTGTACAGTTCTTTGCATATATCTCCATTTTTTCTAAATCTACTATGTTACTAGGGCTATATCTTTCAGCTACTTCTAAACTCACAGCTTCTCCAACATCAAGTCCCAAACTCCTCAAATAATCTTCAACAGTACTTAGTGCTTTTCTTGGAGTATTATTCTCCTTACTCAAATGCGCTAATTGAATAACTTCGTGATTTCCTCTTAGAATATCTCCCAATAAGTACGCACACGAATCATTGGACAAATGTCCGTGATCTGACAATATTCTTTGTTTTAATGCTGGAGGATAACTCCCGTACTTTAGCATATCAACATCATGATTTGCTTCAATAAAAAAAAGATTCGAATCTTTAATTTCTTCATACACGCTATCTTCGATAATTCCAGTATCAGTAACTAAAGAAATTTTCTTGTCGTCCTTGCTAATCACATAACCACAACTATTTGCGCTATCGTGACTAGTTTTAATCGGTAAAACATCCAAATCTTTGAAATTAATATGTCTATTATTTTCGAAGATATAAATATTCTTATCATTTATCTTTCCAATCTTGCTATCCATTGCATACCAAGTTTCAGTATTTGCGATAATTGGCAAATCGTATCTTCTGCTCAACACGCCAATTCCTTTAATGTGGTCTGCGTGTTCATGAGTCACAAAGATTGCATCTAATTTACTTGGGTCTACATTTATATATTTAAGTAGGTTTTCAATAGTTTTACCACTAAAACCTGCATCGATTAATATTTTGGAGTGTTCTGTCTCTATATATTCGCTATTTCCACTTGAACCGCTAGATAACGAACAAAATTTAAAACTCATTCAAAATCCTCCTTATTTACTATTATAATTGATATTGAGTTTTTTTTAAAGTAAAAAAGATAGTTGGCAAATTTTACCAACTATCTTGAAGTTTTTATTTTATTTTTCGTAAATATTTTTTGTATTAAAAGATTTCTTATTCTTAAACAAACTTAATTCTGTAACTGGAACAGTTGATAATTCACCAACTCCTACCACAAATGTTAAAAATATGAACGAAGTTTGTGTCCAAAATATTGTAACATCCACCATACTGTGAATCATAACCATGATTATCATTGCTATAATCATTTTGGTGTATTTTTTTGAATACAGGCTTTTGATTTCTTTGAACAATTGACAGATAATTGGAACCAACAATCCTGCTCCTATCAATCCAAAATTAACCAAAATATCCAAATACAAATTGTGTGAGTGGACAATTGCACGATTTCTTATTGTAGCGTAAATATTGTGTATTCCTAGTGGCCCAACTCCTATTACAAAATTCTTCTTGAAAGCTTCAATAGCACTAATCCAAATAGATTTTCTAAGTCCCATATCAAAACCAATTTTGTCTATTCTTGGAATCAAATCCATTCTTCCAGCGGCAACAATTCCAACAAAACCCAATGCAAATAAAGAAATAATCGCAATAGTATACTTTCTTTTTTTCATCATAATTGTAAGAGCAAACACCGCTATGAAACTAGCAAACATCGCTCCTCTTGAATCTGTGATTAATAAAGTTAAAACGCTTAAAATCCCAACCACAAAAGAAAATAATCTTTCAAATGATTCTGTCGAAAAATATTTGTACGCACTGATTATCCCAACCAAAGAACAAACCATAGCATAATAATTTGCATTGAAAAAGAATGTTCCAACAGTAGTTCTATTCTCACTGATGTATTTCATAAATTGTGCGTAGTTGAATGAATTGTTCTTCAAAATTATCGAATACTGAGTCAATGTTATCAAAAAACAAAACGATGCAAACAACATTATAATTATCATACAATCTTCCATAAATTGTTCTGTCATATTTTTCCTGATAAAGAGCACAAATACGAAAAGCACAAACATTCCGACTGTCGCAAGTATTCCATAAGTATTGTTGAACACAATGCTCACTACTAACGAATAAACAGTGAAGATCAATCCAAACACAGACAGATTAGTCTTGTCAAAAATTTCCTTGAATTTATTTTGATAAACAAAATAAAACATATCCACTATCAAAACGCCGATACCAATATAAAACGGCATAAACATTGCAATAGCGGTCAACAGAATAAATTTTTGATCTGTAGTGTAATCTAATATTCTATTGTAAAAACTTTTCATATTTCACCTCTCATTCGTATCATTACTTATATAATATCAAAAATTCGTTATAATATACGTTTTTTGACAAATCGTAACTATTGACGATGACAAGATATTTTATCAAAAATTTGTGAATTTTGCAATATTTACAATAAAAAATGAGAGATAACCAAAAGCTATCTCTCAAAAATCTAAAATTTATTTATTGCCGATTGTTTCTACCATAACTGCTTTGATAGTGTGCATTCTGTTTTCAGCTTCATCAAATACTTTTGAATATTTGCTGTAGAATACTTCATCAGTTACTTCCATTTCTGACAAGCCAAATTTTTCGTGGATTTCACGACCAACTTTAGTTTCTAAGTTGTGGAAAGATGGTAAGCAGTGTAAGAAGATTACGTTAGGATTTTCAGTCATTTCGATTTTCTTCATATCTACTTGGTAATCTTTAAGTAAGTTGATTCTTTCTTCGAATTGATCTTCTTCACCCATTGATACCCAAACGTCAGTGTAGATTACATCTGCACCTTTTAGGCTATTGAAATCATCTGTAACTGTGATTTTAGCACCAGATTCTTTGGCAATTTCTTGGATAGAGTTCATCATTTCGTTTGATGGATGTAATTCTTTTGGTGCAAGATTTACAAATTCCATACCTAATTTAGCAGCTCCTATCATTAAAGAGTTTGCCATGTTGTTTCTACCATCACCAACATAAACGAATTTAACTTGGTCTAAGTTTTTGTGGATGTTTTCTTTTACAGTTAAAAAGTCTGCTAAGATTTGTGTTGGATGATAAATATCAGTTAAACCATTCCAAACTGGAACTGAAGAATATTTTGCTAATTCTTCTACAGTTGCATGGTCAAATCCTCTAAATTCGATACCATCGTAGAATCTTGATAATACTAAAGCAGAGTCTCTTACAGATTCTTTCTTACCGAATTGGCTATCATTCATACCTAAGAATGTTACATTACCGCCTTCATCATAACAAGCAGTTTCAAATGAACATCTTGTTCTAGTAGAAGTTTTTTCAAATAACAAAACAATGTTTTTGCCTTTTAAAGTTTCTCCTACAATACCCATTCTTTTCTTTTCTTTTAATGCAGCACTTACATTTAGTAAATGTTCGATTTCTTCTTTAGTGAAATCTTTTAAAGTTAAAAAATCTCTTCCTTTTAACATGATTACATCTCCCTTTCAAATGGCATACTCATACATCTTGGACCCCCACGTCCTCTAGATAATTCGCCTGATTTTATTGTTCTTATATTTACATCAGCTTCTTGTAGCAAGCTGTTTGTAACATTGTTTCTGTCGTAAACAATAACAGTATTTGGCGCTATGGCTAAAGTGTTTGAACCGTCATTCCATTGTTCACGCATTTGATCGATTGGGTTTGTTCCACCGCATCTTATAATCTTTACATTATCAACGTGTAAATTTGTAGATAAAATTTCTTCTAATGAACCTTTTTGAACTTCTCTTTGTAAAGTATTATCTTCAAGATACAACTTTTCAACATACAATGGTCCTTCGATTAGTGGATGAACCGTAAAAATTCCCTTATCAATCATTGTAAACACAGTGTCCAAGTGCATAAATTCTCTTTTGTTAGGAATTTTGAAAGATAAAACAAATTTAAAATCTGATTTTTCTAATAAATTCTTAGCGAATTTGTCCACACTTTCTTTTTGTGTTCTTTGAGAAATACCAACAGCTACACATTCGCTGTTCAAAATTAAAATATCTCCGCCTTCGATAGAAGTGTCTTCTGTTCTATCGTAGATCTTTTCAATATCGTTGAATCTAGAATTATAAGTGAAAATGTATTTTGCATAAAGCGTTTCCCTATTTCTAGTTTCTGACCACATTCTGTTGATACTTACACAATTTCCTACAAAAGAAAATGGATCTCTTGTGAAATACAAGTTAGGCATTGGATTAACAGCTAAAAGTCTTCCGCTTTCGTCGTTAATACCGATTTCATCTAATCTAACTCCTGCCATAGTTTTAAGTATCAATTCTTTCTCATCTGAAATATTTGTAAGTAAATCTCTTAGTAAATTGATTTCATCTGCGGATTTATTTCCCGATTCTTCTAGGAAGTCTTCAATAAATTGTTTTCTAACGTCATCTTGTTTAATAGATTCTGCAGCCAAATCTTCTAGGTATAATACTTCAATACCTTCATTACGCATAGTTTCACAGAAAAAATCATGTTCTCTGATAGCATTTTCCAAGTAAGGAAGTTCGTCAAACAATAACTCTTCCATAAAATCAGGAGTCAAATTGTTTAATTCTTCTCCCGGTCTGTGAACTATTACAGATTTTAACTTATCAATCTCAGAGTAAATATTTGGTTTCAATATGTTGCCTCCTTAACTGATTTCCACATAAAATTATAACACATTTACAATAAAAATTAACACAAAAATATCGAAATTTTTTTAATATTAAAATACTTTTTGAAATATGTTAAAATTTTATATAAAATGAGGTGAGAAATGATTATTAGACACGCAAATAAAACTGATTTAATTGATATAATGGTAATAATAGAAAAAGCCAAAATATATATGAAAGAAAACAAAATAAATCAATGGAGCGAAAATTATCCCAATGAAGATGATTTTTTAACTGATTTGAAAGAAAATAGATTATACGTAGCAGACATCGATGGAAAAGTTATAGGAATGGCTGTGTTGGTCTTGGATGGAGATGCAGATTATAAATACATTGATGGAAAATGGCTATCTGATGGAAAATACGGAGTAATTCATAGAATAGCAGTAAATCCAGACTACAAATCGCAAAATGTAGCCAAAAATTTATTGGATTTCTTTGAAGATAAATTAAAAGAACTAAACTACGATTCAATTAGAGTGGACACTCACAAAGACAACAAATCCATGCTAAGATTTATTGAGAAAAATGGATTTCAAAAATGTGGCATAGTTTATATAAGAAAAACAGATGAAAGAATTGCATTCGAAAAACTATTGAAATAAATAAAAAATAGCAAACCATTTACGTGAGGATTGTCCCTAAGTAGGTTTGCTATTTTTTTATTTTCAAATAAAGATGTAAATCTTTTATTCTTTATAAATGAAATTCATAAATTAAAGCATCTTCGTCAGGTTCTTCGTAATAATTTTCAACCATATCCGTTTTTTTAAAGTTCATATCATCAAAAACTTTTTGCATTTTAAAATTAGATTTTCTAGTCTCAGCTTTTATTCTTTTGAGCTCATTGCTTGAAGCTATTTTAATTGATTCTTTTAACAATTCATGTGCTATTCCTTGATTTCTGTGTTCAGGATGAGTTGCAATGCTAAATATTTTAAGAAAATCCTTCTCAGAACACCAATTATAAAGGCATATTAATCCAATTATATTTCCATTTTCTTCATAACAAAGGTAAATCGTTCTTTTATCATTTAAAACATCAATTATTTGTTCTCTTGACCAAGCATCAGATGAAAAACACAAATTCTCAAAATATACTATCTCATCAATCCTGTCAATTCCTATTTGTACAATCAATTTTATCACTCTCTTATAGTAGCCCTAAGTAGGTTTGCTGTTTCTTATTATATGTTCAATTTTAAGTATCAATTTCTGCAAAAAACAAAGTATTAGTTTTTGTATCATATACTGCAAGTGTAAAATTTAAAGATGAACGTTTTAAAATATTTTGACTCTTGTCTTCTTGTCTGTCAATTAACATATAATAACCTTCAGAAATTTTTGGAAAAAGCGATCTGGAATTATTATCCGTCACATAAGATGATGTTTTTTCATCTCCATACATCAAAGTTTTCGTTGTTTTATCCAACGGAAATTTCTTCCAGTTACTATCCGATTTTATCTGATTCAATGTATCGTTGCTGTCAAATTCAAACGTTATAAATCTTGTTCCATCTCCCATTGCTCCATGATCATCGTATTTCATGATTTGATTTGCTTCAACTAATTTTAAGTTAAGTTCATCAGACACTCTTGATTTGTCACTTTGCGCACAACTTACCATCAATAAAGAAATGATAATCGCAAATAACAAATATCCAATTTTTTTCATAATAATCTCCTTTCAAAATTATTATACAACAAACCTAATGCACAAAAATCTACAAAATTTTAAAGATTTGCACTAAAAAAGCACTTCTATTAAAAATTCTATAATTTTTTCTATTAAAAGTGCTATTTGAATATTATTCTTTTTTGAATGTTGTAGCTTACAATGAACATCAAAGCTTCAGTTATGATTTTTGCCACAAAAACTTTAATTCCTAAACCTGACAAAATTTTCAACACAATAGTATTCAAAGCTAGTATGAACACTACTAACGTCACGTATTTGATGTATTTTTTTAGGATTTTATCTTTATTTTTGAATACGTATTTGTTATTCACATAAAAGTTAAACGTGCTTGACACTGCCCTTGCTATTATATTGGACAGCACCAAACTTTGTACGTCTAATTTGTAAACTAACAATAAAAAAGTAAAATAATCCACCAAAAAACTCAAATAACTTGACGCAGAAAATTTCAGTATGCTTTTGTAGATTTTGACTGAATCTTTTAGTGCATTAAAATGACTTGTTTCATTATTTTCTATATAAATAGTTTCGATAGGAACTTGCATTATGCTTTCAGAATCAAATTCGTAAAGCATATTCATTTCATATTCGTATCTTTCGCCTTCGATTCTTATCATTTTATCAAGTTGAGATGTATTAAAAGCTCTGAGTCCCGTTTGCGTGTCCTTGATGTATTTCGATGAACTAGAATAAAATACAAATCTTGTGATTGTATTGCCAAGGAGAGATTTAAGAGGTATTCCTCTTTTCAAATCTCTAACTCCCAGTATCAACTTATCCTTGTTTTTCTCAGAGCAATCTATTAATTTCAGAATATCTTCAACCAAGTGTTGTCCATCTGCATCACTTGTAACCACAGTCCCTGACGCTTGTTGTGCTTTCAAATATTTGAATGCAGTTTTAAGTGCAGCCCCTTTTCCCATATTTGTTTGATGCTCAAGAAGAACTATATTATTAAGTTTTGAAAAATCATATTCGCACGGACCGTCTTTAACCACAATTATATTGAGGTGGTTTTTGTTTAAATTTTCCACCAATTTTGTTAGTTTTTCATCTGGTTTGTACGCTGGTATTACAACGTAATTCATAATTCTCCTATCGTTTTTTATTCGCCATCTTCTGGTTCATAATGAACTATGGATACAAATTTGCCATTTTTATCTTGAATTTTTCTGATTCTTTTATTAAATTCTAACCTAGTAAGCCACACTATTTTATCGCAACCCAAGCATTTTAATTTAATATCTGCTCCAGTTCTTAAAATCTCCCATTTATTTTCACCACATGGGTGACCTTTTTTTAGTGTTACAATATCATTTACTTTATATTTCATCTTCATCACCTGCTACAAAATAACAATTCAAATCCATTGATTTTGATTTGGCTTTTTCTATGAATTTTTTGATGATTTCTCTTTGATACAAGTATTGAGATTCTGGTTTACAACTACCCCAAATCGTAATAGTCATGGAGTTTTTATCCATTTTTGTAACGCCTATTAGTTCTGGTTTTTTTACAATATCTGAATACTCATCTATCAATTCATTAGAAATTTCATCTATGATTTCAGTATATTGATCCAAACTGTATTTGACTGGAACTTCCATTTTAACTTCTATTCTTTGGTTTTCTTTGGATAAATTACTCACAGTGTTGATTTGACCGTTACTAATCAAATGAATAGCTCCGTCAAATCCTCTTATTTTTGTAACTCTAAGTCCCAATTCTTGAACGTTACCTTCAATTCCATTAATAATCACATGGTCTGTGACTTTGAATTGATTTTCAAGAATTAATGCGAGACCACTGATTACATCTCTTATAATAAATTGTGCACCAAAACCAATTGCAACCCCACCAATACCAGCAGTAGCCAATATCTTATCTGTTTTTACTCCAAACAAATCTAGTACATGGACTACACAGAAAAAATAAATTATATATTTGATGGTATTGTTCAACAATTTAGTAACTGTGATTTGTCTGCCTTCAACAGATTTTCCCTTTTTCATTAATAACTTATCGAAGCTTTTAGTTAAAATGCTTACGACGATTTGCGTAAGCACGATAATTAGCAGGGATAATAAAATCTTGGCCAACAAATTTAGTTGACCAGCAGAATTATAAAATATTTGGTTGAACTTTTCAATATTAAATAACATGAATTATTCTTTTACCTCATTTACAAAAATTACTCCATCTACTTTAAGATACGACCATATCTTAGCGATTGGAAGTTCTTTTTTCAATGCAATCATCTCATCTTTTTTATCTGGATCCAACATAATAGCTAATCCACAACTTTCAGAAATTTCCCTTGGAGTAGGGATAGTTTTAATATCGTATCCCATACTCACAAGTTTACTTTCTGTCATCATTGTAAAATTAACTGATGTAAAAGTTAGTAATATTTTTTCCATTATCTTATAATTACATTTCTGTCTGCTTTTGATAAAGTATCGTAAATTACATACATGTTAGTAACTTCGCCGATCAAAAGTTTTTCTTTTCTATCGTAGAAGTCCAAACAAGCGCCACAAGTCATAATCTTAGCACCCTTTTCTTCGATTCTCTTTAAATCGTCGATAACTTCTGAGCCTTCAGTTGTCAAATGAATTCCGTAGTTGAAGAATAATAATGTACTTGGTACTTCGTCAGCTTCTGCTACAGAATAAATGTATGATTTAATAAGTGATTTGCCTAATTTTTCATCTCCATCACCCATTTTATCGCTTGAGAATGCTAAAACTAAATTACCGTTAGTTTCTTCAACCTTCTTTTCTGCTCCCTTTTCTTTTACAATAGTAGTTTCAAAGCCATAATCTGTTTCTACATAACTGAATTCGAAACCTTGACCATTTGCGTATTTTTGTAAATTTTCAACACAGTACATGTCGTCAACTTGTGTCTTAACTGTACCTTCTTCTAATTCATCAAATACATTTTTTGTCATAATAATTGGTCTTGGACACACTTGTCCTCTTGCATCTACAATTTCCATAATTACCTAATCCTTTCTATTCTGTTATTAAATACTAAATAAAAATCATCTTCTCCTGTTATTGATTTAAGATCCGATGCTTTATATTCCACTAGTTTGGAATCCTCAAACATAAAATACCCATTTTGGTTATATAATATGCAGTTTTTATCATTAGAATATATTTTAAGTGAATCATCTATTTTAGATTGGTTCAATAAATTCAAATCCTTATCGTAAATTAAAAGTTCCCCAGTTTTTGTAATTACATATACGTTTTTATCTGAAATCCCAACATCTTTTGTACCGTCGAATGATTTTGATTTTGTAATTTTAGCTTTGTCAAAAACTTTGATGTATCCATCAAACACTACGATTAATTTGCCCTCAACATATTTCATTCTAAAAATCGGCTTATCTATGAATATATTTTTGTAAACGAGTCCCTTGTCATCGTACATGTAAATCTTAGAAAAAATTCTTCCGTCACGCTTTCCTATCGTGCTAAAAGCATAATTTGATTTATCCGACGCTATCAAGCTAGATACTTCGTCTTTCATATCAAAGCTTTCCAAAATTTTCATATTATTAACAATTGAAAATTCATTTTGTGTATCGACAATAATATGGTCTTTGTTTGCAAAAATATAAGAAATATCAGACTTAAAAGATAGCTTCGAATTCACCTTTCCTTTTGTATTATATTGCAACAAATCCTTTTTATCAATCAAATAAAGAAATTTGCCATCAAAATAATAAGGCTTTTTGTCGTCGTAATCTTGTTTTAGAATTAAGTTTTCATTTTGGTACATCAAAATCTTGTTATCGTAGTGAGTTACTACGTAATTCTTCTTCAATACGGTGCTATTTCCAGTGTTAATATTGTATACATTTTTCTTAGAAAACATCATTACTACCAAGATGCATACTAAAAGAGCAACTATAGCTAGAAGAATATAGTTTAAGTTTTCCTTTATTTTATTCATTTTTTTCTCCAAAAACTTCAAGAACTTTCATTCTGGTATCGTATAATTGTTCATCTTTTACTAAAACAGTGACGATATCTCCTGTTTTCAGTACACTATCTCCATTTGGAACGTATTTTTCACCATTTGAATCCACTTCTGCAATTAAAGCATCTTTTGGAAATTCAATATCTTTGATTTTTTTATTGGAAACACAATTTTCATATCCAAGTTTAATATCAAACATAGTGAATTTGTCATTAACGCCTTTACCGACAACTCTTTTGTTCAACATTCTCTTCAATAAAATATCGTAAATTGGTTCGAAATTTAATGCCATGCATATAAAATATGCCATGATTGAGCAAAATGCCAACCCCAATAAATGAGTCATATTTCCATTCAATTCTAATACCAATACAACACTCAAAAGAGGGCTTCTAACAACAGCTGTCAAAACACAAACCATAGAAAGCACTACAAAATTTGACAAATAAACATCTTGTACAACGCCGAAAGCACTCATCAAATTAAAATAAAATAATCCAGTAATTCCACCTAGAACCAAAACCGGCAAGAAAATTCCACCTTGAGTTCCAGTTGCATAAGATGTCGCTGTCATAAACATTTTGAATAACAAAAGTATTATTAAAAGCAAAAACGAATGGTAATTATGTGCTGCCATATTTTCTATAAAAGAATGTCCGCCACCTAAAATATCTTTGTAGAATAATCCAACTACAGATACAAATACAAAAAATATTGCTATTTTCAAATCTTGTTCAAGCTTAATCTTCGCAAATATATCTTGGAAAAAAGTGATTGAATAATTAAATAGTTTCCCAACGGCACAGCAAAGTATAATCATCGGAATAATCAATAAATAGTATTTTGTTGGCAGTGCATAGGCCATTCCAAACGAAAAAACTGGTTTGATTTTGAATATTCCAACAGCTATGACATCAGCAACCACCGCTGCTGCAAAACTTATTGCAACTACTTTTTTCGAAAAAGATTTATGAAGTTCTTCCAATATGAAAACAAGACCTGAAATTGGTGCTGAAAAAGCAGCTGAAAGACCTGCCGCAGCTCCTGCAGTTAAATACAATTTCTCATTCGTTTTGCTTTTTCCAAATTTTTCTGATAGCCACTTAGCACTACTAGCTCCCAATTGAATTGAAGGGCCTTCTCTTCCCAAAGAAAGTCCCACTAATGAGGCAATTGCTCCTCCTACAATTTTGGAAACCGTAACTCTGAAACTGTTTTGATTAAAAGCTCCGATAAGTTCTCCCTGAACTTGAGGAATACCACTACCACCAGAAAGTGGAGCCCATTTAAGTAATTTGCTAACCACAATTCCTAGGACAAATGATACTGCGATAATTAAAATAGCTCTTGGAAAGCTGTTGTTAGAATAAATGGCATTTCTAACCACTTCTAATTTACTTAGCAAATATCTGTAAAAGACAGCTAGTCCACCTGAAAATACTCCAATGGATAAACTTCCTAAGAAAAGCGACATAGAAGAGCCTATTTTAAACTTTTTTTTCATCAAATAATCACGCTTTCTAAAAATTCTCTAAATCTGTCGATATTATATGTAACTGAAATGTACGTTTCAATTCCCTCTCCTTCAATCAAATTATTTTCTTCATCAATTTTTAAATTTGTTTGTGCATAAATAAAATGATCTTTTTTGGAGTATGCGTACAACAAGAACAAATCTTCAATTAGTTTTTCTGATGATTCATCAAACATTTCATTTAAAATATCAGTATAATCATTTTTGTTAAATGTCTCATTCGTAATCATAAACACACTTTTACCATTTAATACATTCAAATCGCTGTTGTCTGATTTGACGTATTTATCGTACATGAAAATATCACCTAATGATTCAAGAGTATCAGTGTTTTCTGTAAAGAATTCTGACAAATATTTCATGTTAGAGAAATTAAGCAAATCAATATTTTTAAAATCACCTAAAAATCTTGATAATACGACATCATTTTCACTCATAAAATCTTTCAAAAATACAACTTCTACATCCCAATCCAAATTATCCATCAAATCTAGAACGTTATTATTTACATCAGATTCTATTGTGATTAAAGATATTTCAAAAATTTCTATATTATTCAAAATTACGAGTAAATCCATAGCTTGTGTACTAGATTCAAAATTCACCCACAATTTTTTATAGTCTTTTTTATTAAAATTTTCCATATTTTACATTTATCTCCATAATTTCTATATAATTAACATATATACTGTAATTAGTGGATAACCACTTATGTGTATTTTATTATATCAAAACACATAATATTTTAAAAATTAAATGGAGGAAAATATGGATTACAATTTAATTAACACAGAATTATCTCAATTGTTGAGAGAAACTTATCGTAAAACAGACGCTTTATTGGCACCAATTTCAGATAAATACGGATTAACTATTATGAAAGTTAAAACTTTATTTGAATTAGGCAAAAATGATGATTTGACTATCGGTGATATTGGGGTTTTAGTAGGTATGGCTGGTGGAAACATCTCTAACTTGTGTAAAGCACTAGAAAAAGAAGGATATGTTTCAAGAAAAAGATCTGAAAAAGACGAAAGAATTGTTACTGTTCGTTTGACAGAAAAAGGAAAGAAAATCATCAACAATATCGTTGAAGAAATTTCTGAAAAATACAAAAAACAAATTAAATTAACTAACGAAGAATACAATAGTATTATCAAAAGTTTGAATTTATTAAACGAAAAATTAAATGTTGAATTAATGTAGTGGCACAATATGAAAGAAAACAAGCAAAATAAGAAGAAGATAATAATTTATTATCTTATAGCTATAGTTCTTTATGCTGTGGTTGCCGGCTTGCTTTTCCCTACTTTTTCAAAAACAAAAGAAGAAGAAGTACCTTACAATAAATTTATCGAAATGCTCGATAAAGGAGAAGTTAAAGAGGTAAAAATATTAGACACTCATATCAATTTCAAATCAAAAGATAAAAACAACGTAATTTACAAAGCAGGTTTGATTAGAGACGAAAAATTAGTTGATCGTCTATTGGAAAGCAAAGTCCAATTTTCAAGCGACATTCCTAGTAAATATGCACCACTTTTATCAATTTTCTTGCAATTTGTTTTGCCATTTATAATAATATTTGGATTCTTGCAATTAGCAATGAGCCAAGCTACTAAAAAAATGGGAGGCAATGCATTACAATTTGGTAAGAGCAACGCAAAAATTTACGTTGAAAGTCAAACTGGCAAGAAATTTACAGATGTTGCCGGTCAAGAAGAAGCCAAGGATGCTTTGTTGGAAGTTGTTGACTTCTTGCACGATCCAAAAAGATACAACGAAATTGGTGCAGTGTTGCCAAAGGGTGTTTTATTAGTAGGTCCTCCTGGAACTGGTAAGACTTTGCTTGCACAAGCTGTTGCTGGTGAGGCAAAAGTTCCATTCTTTTCAATGAGTGGTTCAGAATTCGTTGAAATGTTTGTAGGATTAGGAGCTAGTAAAGTTCGTGATTTGTTCAAACAAGCTGCAGAAAAAGCTCCTTGTATCGTATTCATCGACGAAATCGATGCTATCGGTAAGAGACGTGATACTGCTGGAATTTCTGGTAACGACGAAAGAGAACAAACTCTTAACCAATTATTAAATGAAATGGACGGTTTCTGCGGAAATTCAGGAGTTGTTATACTAGCTGCTACTAATAGACCTGAAATTTTAGACCCAGCACTTACTAGACCTGGTAGATTTGACAGACAAATTCCAGTTGAGCTTCCAGATTTACAAGGACGTATCGATATTCTTAAAGTTCACGCACGTAAAATCAAAATCGAAAAAGATTTGGATTACAAGGCAGTCGCTTTGATGACAGCAGGTACAAGTGGTGCTCAATTGGCAAATATAGTAAATGAAGCTGCACTAAGAGCTGTTAGAATGGGAAGAAATATCGTAACACAAGAAGATTTGATAGAATCTGTTGAAGTTGTAATAGCTGGTCAACAAAGAAAAGGCACAGTTATAACTCCAAAAGAAAAAGAACTTATAGCTTATCACGAAGTTGGACACGCATTAGTTGCTGCAATGCAATCACATTCCGCCCCAGTTACTAAGATTACAATTATTCCTAGAACAAGCGGTGCGTTGGGCTACACAATGCAAGTAGATCAAGAAGAAAAATTCCTCATGAACAAAGAAGAACTATTTAACATGATAGTTACATTAACAGGAGGAAGAAGTGCGGAAGAAGTTGTGTTTAACACAAGAACTACTGGAGCTTCAAATGATATAGAAAAAGCTACAAAAATCGCTCGTGCGATGGTCACTCAGTATGGTATGACTGACGAATTCGACATGATGAGTTTGGAAACTACAAACTCAAAATATCTTGGCGGTGGCAATACTTTAGCTGCAAGCGATCATAAAGCAGGTCAAATAGATAATAAAGTAGAATCTATAATAAAAGCTGCTCACGAAAAAGCTAGAAATATTTTAACTGAAAACATCGATAAACTTCACGAGATTTCAAAATTCTTACTAGAAAAAGAAACTATCACTGGAGAAGAATTCATGGAAATTCTTAATCTTGAAGATGAAAAGAAACCTGAAATAGATGAAAACACAGTGAAAAAAGAAGAAGTCGATGATACTACAGTTAGCGATTTATAAAAACAAAAACATTCTCTATTTTGAGCTTTACTCAATATTAGAGAATGTTTTTTGATTTATTATTTCATTTTATTGTTGAAATGAGATTTTAAGATGAAATAAAATGCCGCAAATAAAACCGCTCCTGCTGCAAAAATCACCCAAGTGATTTCCCATCTGTTCGTATACAAACTAACTGCAAGATATACTGCTGTGATTATTAGCCAGAAGGCTGTAATATATCCGCTCATCTTTTCTCTCAATTTTTTATTTTTCATAGTGTAATCTTCTACTTGAAGTAACATGTTATAACTTGATATCACAGAAAGCTTTTTGATTAAAATATTAGTAGCTGCTGATACAATAATTAACAACAATATTACAGACGATAATTGCAATACTTCGCTTTCTGATATAGATACAAGTATGACAGGAATCACACATAATATATACATTATTATCGCAGCGGCTATTGCTTTATTATCTTTTTGTTCTCTTTCTTCCTTTTTCTTTTCAACTAATCCTTTTACGCCATATGATAAATTAAATGATTCTTTTGAAATAAAGTCATATTTTTCAATTAAATTCGCCTTCACTATCAATTTATATACACCAAAAGCAATTATAAGAAATAATACAACAATTCCTCCTATGACGAAAAAATCTTCGCTCTTAACATTTGTTGTTAACGCTATGATTTGAGATACCAAAACTGCAACAGGAGATATTATGAATAAGCTTATGCTCTCAGCAATGTTATTTGAATATTCTTCATATGCACTCATAAAATCATTAGCATCTTCTACACTGATCGTCTTCTTAGCCTCCAACTCTTCGACAGTATCATCAGAATATTCAATATCATCTATTTCATCTTTTAATAAATAGTCTGTTTTTACTCCAAAAACATCACTCAATTGAATAATCTTATTAATATCTGGAATTGAGTTTCCCATTTCCCATTTCGATACAGATTGTCTGCTAACGCCTAATTTTTCTGCCAATTCTTCTTGTGTTAGATTATTCTTTTTTCTAAGAAGAATTATCTTGTCACTTAATATCATTTCAAACCTCCTTGAATTTTGTTAATTTAATTTTATGAAATCTTGCAGTTGATTGCTACAAACTTTGATTTGAAATTACGCAACTACCGGTTGCATTTATGATATTTCCGTCATTTTTGAAAAAAACTAGCCCAAACGAGCTAGTTTTATAAGTTTTATAAAGTTTCTATTTTTTCTGTAATATTTTCCAAATAATTTGTTTCGACTTCACTTATCTTTCCAGTTTCAGTTAATTTTGAAATCTCTGGATTAATTGGAAGTTTGCAAACTGTATCGATATTTTCTTCTTCGGCAATTTTATCAACAGTGCTTGTTCCGAAAACTTCGATGTGTTTTCCACAGTCAGGGCATTCCAAGTAGCTCATATTTTCAACTAATCCTATGACCTTCTTACCCATCATTTTCGCCATGTGCAATGCTTTTTTTACAATTATTTCAACAAGCCCTGATGGAGACATCGCTACAACAATTCCTTTGATCGGAATTGATTGAAATACTGTCAATGGAACATCACCAGTTCCTGGTGGCATATCCACAAACAAATAATCTAAATCTCCCCAATTTACATCTTGATAAAATTGTTTAACAACGCCCGCGATTACTGGCCCTCTCCAAATTACTGCATCATCGTCTTTTGGAAGCATCAAATTCATTGAGATAACTTTGATTCCATTAGATGTCGTAACTGGGTTGATGTGACCCTCAGCGTCAGCTGTCGCCTTTTCAGTTAATCCAAAATATTTCGGAATAGATGGTCCAGTAATATCACCATCCATGATACCAACTTTATATCCTTTTTTTGCCATTTCGTTTGCCAATAGACATGTGACAAGGCTTTTTCCTACCCCGCCTTTACCACTTACTATTCCGACGATGTTTTTTATATTACTTCCTGTATTTGATTCGATCAAAAAATTAGGAACTTTTCTCTCTGTCATAATTTCACCCCATTAAAAATTATACCTAAATATTCTCACATAATTTATTAATGTGTCAAGTTTTTGAAGAAATTCTTAATTTTATCGAATAAATTCATTCTTTTATTATCATTATTATCTTGAGATGTAGAACTGCTAGATTTTGAATTAATAACTCTACTCTCATTTGTAGATACTGATTTTCGTTTTTCAGCATTCTCTTTTGCAATTTCTATCAATACTTCTTGAGCATTCTTATTCTCAGTATTTTCAACTTTTGAGTATGATTTATCAGGATTTAATTTCCTGATTTTAGTATCATCAGAAAACATTATATCCATGAAATTCAATATTCTGCGCTTAATAAAATCATCGTAAATTGGAACAGCAACTTCCACTCTTTTTCTAATATTTCTAGTCATGAAATCTGCTGATGAAATGTATACTTTGCAATTTTCAGCCTTACCAAATTGATAAATTCTATGATGTTCCAAAAACCTTCCTACTACTTGATAAACATTGATATTCTCAGTTTTATCTTTTATACCTGGCACCAAACAACAAATTCCTCTCACCATCAAATCAATCTTTACTCCTTTGCAAGAAGCCTTAGAAAGTTTATCTATTAATTTTCTGTCCGAAATTGAATTCATTTTTATTCTAATATAACCATCATCTGAAAACTTAGCCTTTTCAATTTGTTCATCGATTAATTTGTCAAGTCCAACCTGCATAGAATGAGGACTAACCATCAAATGCTTGTACTCACCATTCAAATTTCCTAACAAAAAATTATCGAAAAGCGCCTTAGCATCTGCACCAATTTCATGTCTAGTTGTCATATACGAAAAATCCGTGTATAGTTTCGCTGTTTTTTCGTTATAATTTCCTGTTCCAATTTGTGTGATATACGAAATCTTGTCATCTTTAATTTTAGTAATCAAACAAACCTTAGAATGACACTTGTAATGGTCAAATCCGTAAATAATTCTACAACCAGCATTTTCTAACCTAGATGACCACAAAATATTATTTTCTTCGTCAAATCTCGCTCTCAATTCCATAAGAACCACAACCTCTTTGCCGTTTTCAGCAGCTTTTATCAAGGCTTTAGTGATTTCAGAATTCTTTGCCAACCTGTAAATTGTAATCTTGATGGAAACTACTGACTCATCTTCAGCAGCCTCATTCAAAAGTCTTATAAATGGATCGATGGATTCATAAGGAAATGATAGAAACAAATCCTTTTCGTAAACTTGCTCTATGACAGATTTTTCTTTTGATATCATAGAAGAATCTTGTGGAGAAAATTCTTCATACGTATATTTTTGAATTACATCCTTTGGCATATCGTATACCAAATCAAACAAAAATCCACATCTCATCGGACTTTTTGTCACAAACATACGATGTTGTGTCAAATTCAAGTTTTTCAACAAAAAATCCTTAGTATCATCATTAGGAAATTCGTTAATTTCGAGTCTTACAGGTCTCAATCTTTTTCTGAGTTTTATCATCTTTTTCATATAAGATCTGTAATCATCGTCAAATTCTAAGTCTTCATCATCATAATCGATGTCTGCATTTCTGGTTACAGACAAAATGTATTTCGACTGACATTCATAATTATCGAATATTTCCTGGCCGAATTCCCTTATGATATCCTCAATTAGTACAACTCTAGTGTCAGATAATTTTACATATCTTTTAATTTTATCTGGAACTTGAATCAATCCCATAAATTGTTTTTTGCCCTTAGACTGAGAAGTCAATTGAAACAACACTACAATTGCCAAATTAGGAATTTGAGGGAATGGATGAACCCTGTCTACTATCTGAAAGCTCAATATAGGAGCAATGGTAGAATTAAAATAATAATACAATATCCTTTTTTCTCTATCATTGAGTTCATCTATTTTACATATATTTACATTTTCTTTTTGTAAATCTTGTTTTAAATCTTCATAAACAGAATCTTTTTTCTCATACAGCTTTTTAGATTCATCCATAATACAATCTAATTGCTCTTGTGCATTCATCAAAGTCTTATTGTCAATAACTTTCTTTTTCATATCGTTGATATCAGTAAGACTACCCACTCTAACCATGAAAAACTCTTCAAAATTAGTATCAAATATTGAGAAAAACTTCAACCTTTCAAATAATTCCACATTCTTTTCTGATGCTTCCTCAAGAACTCTTTCGTTAAATTTCAACCACGATAGTTCCCTATTTTGCGTAAACGAAATATCGTACATTTTATCCCCTTCCTAAAATTTTATGATAAACAAAACCTTCCCTAACTCCAGTCATGCTAATTCTAATAATATCGGCATAAAAATATTTAGAAATTCTATACAAAATAATCATTCCTGGAATTAATGTATGAACCCTATCCGCCTTTACCTTTAAAATAAGTTTCATTTTTTCTCTATCAGGCATACTCATGAGTGTATTAATCAATTTTTTTAGTCCATCCATAGTAATAATCACATTACCAGACTCTTTGTCATAAATTTCATTGTATAATTTGAGACAAGCACGGGCAGTTCCTCCCACCGCACACACTATATCGTGTTGTACTCTGTTGAGATTATTAGAAGCAAGCATCAATTTGATATCATCTTCTAATAGTTTCTTCTCATCATTTGTCATGAACAAATTTTTAGAAAAATTATCGAATGCTACAAGTGAACCAATATTTAAGCTTGAAGTTCTAACGACTTTTCCTTGTTCGAAAACTACGATTTCGCTACTTCCTCCCCCTATATCGGTAAGAACTCCACTTTTTGAATCAATTCCCGCACCTAAAAAAGACAACTTTGCTTCTTCTTCTCCACTTATTAACTCAATATCCATTCCAACTTCTGTTCTTACCCTCTCAATTATCTCTCGTCTATTAGAAGAATTTCTAATTGACGCCGTAGCAATTGCAAAGGTTTTTGAAATATCTTCGAAATTTGATATTAAATTCTTGAATTCATTTAATGTATTGATTAGTTTTTGAATGCCGTGCTCATTCATGACTCCTTTTTCAATGAACGATGCTAAAGATGCTGTGGACTTTTCATTAAAAAGATTTTTGACAGAATCTTTAATCACCTTATATACTGATAATCTTATTGTATTTGAACCTATATCTATGACTGCATAAATCATTAATAACACCTCTTTATTTAATTTTACTATATATTATCTGTTTTTCTAAGTATTTTACAATAAATTATCAAATTGTTTACGTTAATTTTACAATTTTCCCAATTATTTTTACAATCTATGTTTAGAATTGCAAAACCGAGGGTATAAATAAAACTGTAAGAGATTATGACCAATAAGGAGGTATTATATATGGGAATTTTATCATGGATTATAGTAGGAGCATTAGCAGGATGGATAGGATCTAAAATAACTGGTAATGATGCAAGCATGGGAGCAGGTGCTAACATTCTTTGCGGTATTGTCGGAGCTACAATCGGTGGCTGGATAATGAGTATTATCGGAAAAAGCGGAGTAAATGGATTTAATATTTACAGCATCCTAGTTGCAATTTTAGGTTCAGTAATATTATTATCTATTATTAATGCTATTAAAAAGAGAAAATAAATTGAATTTTATGTAGTATGTCAACTAAGGCATACTACTTTTTTTGTTTCCTTTAATACGGTAATTATTGTACTTATCTGTTTGATATTTGAAAATTCTTGTATCATTGTTAACTATGTAAAAATTTGACAAATGTTAATTATCATATTATAATTTAACAATACGATATCTGGAGAGTTGTCCGAGTTGGCCGAAGGAGCATGATTGGAAATCATGTAAACATTAACGTGTTTCAAGGGTTCGAATCCCTTACTCTCCGCCATGCACTAGATGGGGAATTAGCGATGCCCTGTAACCTGCAATCGCTACAGCAGGATCGAATTCCCGAGCGCGGGATTAAAAGTGTTGGTATGAACTTAAAAAGTGGTGTTGAGAAGTGGGTCTCACGCAACAGGAACCTGTGAACCTGGTCAGGATCGGAAGGTAGCAGCCATAAGCAGTTATTTCTGTGTGATGTGAGGGTGCCTATTTTGAGCTAACTATTAAGAATCGCCTCCGCTTTTTCTAACAAACTCGGGTGTGCTTACATATTTACCAGATTTATCTGTTAATTTTTTTTCATTTTTTTAATACAATTCACTTTTTAATTTTCTTGTTTAATTTTCAAATTTTGAATACTTACTTTTTAAATTCCCATTTATTTTCTCATATTCCAGATTAAATTCTTATCATTTTACACAAAAAAACTACATTTATTCTTCAATAGAATTTTAGGAAAATAAAAAACACCACTTTCGTGATGTTTTTTATCTCTTATAAATAAATCTTGACTTATTTTATAATGAACCTTCTTTACCATTTGTTTCATAATGCAAGCTCATATTTTTTACGTGTTTATGAAGCATAATGATAGCGATAATGTTTGGTATAACCATTAATGAGTTTGTTAAGTCTGCTGTGTTCCATACTAAGTCTACTTCTTGTAAAGAACCTGCAATGATACATAACAATACTAAAATTCTGTATGGCCACAAACCTTTATGACCGAATAAGAATCTAATGTTTGTTTCACCAAAGTAGTACCAACCAACTATTGTTGTAAATGCGAAGAATCCTAATGCAACTGCAAGTAGAACTGTACCACCTGTACCAAATGCTCTTGTGAAAGCTTCTTGAGTAACCAATGCTCCGTTTAAGCCTTTATCTGTCCAAGCACCTGTTACTAAAATCATTAAAGCAGTTACTGTACAAATAACGATTGTATCGATGAATACACCAACCATAGCTGTGTAACCTTGTAATACAGGGTGAGCTACGTGAGCTGTAGCGTGAGCGTGTGGTGTAGAACCCATACCAGCTTCATTAGAGAATAATCCTCTACCAACACCTTTTGCTGCTGCTGCTTTGATTGTGATACCTAATGCACCACCAAGAGCTGCTTCAGGGTTAAATGCTGCTTGGAATATAAGTTTAAATGCTGGTCCAATTTGATCATGGAACTTAACCATCATTATTATTGCTGCAACTATATAAATCAATGCCATGATAGGAACTACTAATTGAGCAAAGTTTGCAATTCTCTTAATACCACCAATGAATACTCCACCGGCTAATACTGCAACTACTATACCAACAACGATTGGATTAAGGTGTCCACCTGCTCCTTCTACTGCTGCTACAACACTTGTTGCGATTGAGTTTGATTGAACTATGTTTCCTACAAATCCTAACGCAATTACTATTAAAATTGCAAATGCTACTGACATTACTTTTGCTAATCCAGGATGAGTTGGTCCAATACCATTTTTAATGTAGTAAGCAGGACCTCCGACGAAGTTACCTTCATCGTCCTTTTCTCTAAATTTTTGTGCCAAAGTTGCTTCGGCATAGATTGTAGCCATACCTAATATTGCTGCAAGCCACATCCAGAATATTGCACCTGGACCACCTGCCATGATTGCTGTTGCAACCCCTGCAACGTTTCCAGTACCTACTTGTGCTGCTATAGCTACCGCTAAAGCTTGGAAAGAAGATACTCCTTCATCTTCAGATTTCTTTTCTTTTGAGAAAACTCCTCCAAAAGTTTGTTTAAATGCTGCGCCTAATTTTCTAAATTGAACGCCTTTTGAATAGATTGTGTAGAATATACCGCAACCTAAAAGTGCAATCAATAAAATGTTGTTACTTAGAAAACTGTTGATGGCCACTATGGTATCGTTTAATGCTTTTTGATCCATAAAATTTCCTCCTTAAATTTTTTGAGATACTTGAAAACCTTTATTGTGATTATACTATGATACAACAAATCTTCTCTCAAATTTGCCTCTGTCAAGCATTTAAAATCTTATATCCTGGATTATTAAATAAATTAATGCTAATGCTTGACTAAGTAAATCTAACCAAATCACTTATGAAAATCTTTTCATATCTCTTACTATTATTATACTATGTTTTTAGTAAAATGCAATAACTTTACTAAAATTTTTATTATTTTACAGACATTTATTGTTTTATTGTAAACTAACTGCTATATTATGCTAACAACTTAATTGTTACATTTTTGTTATAATTATTTCTTAACATTAACTAAACGCTTAATAGTGATTTTTTTGACCTTTTATGATATTATTATTTATAGAGTTCTTACTCAAAAGAAATTTAAGGAGTGAATTTACATGTATGATTTAATTATTATTGGTGCTGGCCCTGCTGGTTTATCAGCTGGTTTATACGCTGCACGTGCTAAAATGAACACATTGATAGTTGAAAAAGAAAAAACTGGTGGTCAAATCACTACTACTGATTCTATTGAAAACTATCCAGGTGGAATTGTTGGAGAATCTGGCCCAAGCTTAATCAAAAAAATGGCTGACCAAATCGACAACTTCGGTCTTGAAATTAGAAGAGCAGATGTTGTTGACGTTGATTTTTCTGACAAAGTTAAAAAACTTACATTAAAAAACGGAGATGTATTAGAAGCAAAATCTGTTATTATAGCTACTGGTGCTGCTCCAAGAAAATTAGGATGCCCTGGTGAAAAAGAATTCACTGGTAAAGGTGTATCTTACTGTGCAACTTGTGATGCAGATTTCTTTACTGACTTAGAAGTATTTGTTGTTGGTAGTGGTAACTCTGCAGTTGAAGAAGCTACTTACTTAACAAAATTTGCTAGAAAAGTTACTCTTTTAGTTAGAGGCGATCACTTGAAATGTGATAAAACTGCTGAAGACGAAGCAAAGAAATGTGACAACTTATCTATGAGATTCAACACTTCTATTAAAGAAATAAAAGGTGAAGGAATCTTGGAATCAATCGTTATGGTTGATAAAGAATCAGGTAACGAAGAAGAATACCACTGTGACGAAGATGACGGAACAATGGGCGTATTCGTATTCGTAGGTACAATCCCTTACTCTGATGTATTCAAAGGTAAAATCGAATTAGATGATTACGGATATGTTTTAGCTGACCAAGAAATGCACACTAACGTTGAAGGCGTTTATGTAGCTGGTGATGTAAGACAAAAAACTCTACGTCAAGTAGTTACAGCTGCTGCAGACGGCGCTATCGCTGCTACTCAAGCTGAAAAATACGTAGATAAATTCTAAATTTCATTTATTGAGATTTTCTATAAAAGAATTGCAGATTTCCACTGTGAAATTTGCAATTTTTTTTTATTATGATATTATAATGATGTCAACGAACGATAGGCGTTCGATTGTGGTAATTTCATTCTTCTTATTAGAATGAAAAATATATTTTAAAATAAAGAAAGGATGTATTATGGGTTTTTTAGAAAATAAAAAAGTTATAATCATTGGAGACCGTGACGGAATTCCAGGTCTTGCAATTGAAACATGTGTAAACACAGTAGAAAATGCAGAAGTAATTTTCTCAAGTACTGAATGCTTTGTCTGAACTAGTGCAGGAGCTATGGACTTAGAAAACCAAAAGAGAGTTAAAGACTTCGCTGAACAATACGGAGCTGAAAACGTAGTGGTTCTTCTAGGTGCCGCAGAAGCTGAAGCTGCAGGTCTTGCAGCTGAAACAGTAACAGCAGGTGACCCAACATTCGCAGGCCCATTAGCAGGCGTTGAACTTGGATTGTTAGTTTACCATGTTGTTGAAGAAGAATGTAAAGAACAATTCGATGCTGACGTTTATGATGAACAAGTTGGTATGATGGAAATGGTTCTTGACGTTGATGAAATCGCTGAAGAAATGAACGATATCAGAAGCGATTATTGTAAATTTTTATAAAATCTAACATTTCACTTAAAGTGAATATTCTTCTTATTATTATTTAAAAAGAAAACAGCCTTTAATTAGGCTGTTTTTTTGTTGGATATTCGATTTTTACAATAAATTATTTTGTTATTATTTTATCTGATTAATAGTAAATTTTTATAAATAAACTCATTAAAAAGTCAGCGATATAAATCGCCGACTAATTTAATCTTCAAATTCAATATTATTTCTTTGTGCTGCTTCCATTCTTTGTTTTTTAGCTTTTCCTGTTGCACTTCTAATAATCATCCATGCTAATAGAACCATTCCGATATATCCATTAACAACGTATACTATGTTTACTAAAGAGTCAAATTTCAAAGTTAATCCAATAACTGCCCCAACAATACCAGCTATTAAAGTAAATAATTTGTATTTCTTCGTGCCTTCATCAAAGAATCTTCCTGTTACTGTCCACAACAATGGAACTGATGTTGTAAATATACCTAACATTATAAATATTGAGAATATTGTTGCAAGAATTGGATTAATTTTTCCTGCTAATACTAAAACCGGAATTTGTGAGTCGTACAAATCAGGAATTGATAATATGATTGCAATACTCATAATGAATATCGCAACTGAAAATCCTGTAGATCCAATAAAAACTCCAGCTTCTGCATCTTTTAAGCTCTTTGCCTTGTTTCCTACTTCTGCCAAGAACGCAACTAACCATATCATATTAAACCCTACATATGATCCAGCTGCTAGGAAAAAGTTCTTACTAGCTACTTTAATTTCTCCACTGTTAACTAATTTTTCAATAAGATCAAGACTTGATTGTAAATTACCCATATTCATGAATATAGAAATTAACCCTATTACTATTGCCATTATCGCAATAACAGGTCCAATCTTACCGATAACATCTACAATCTTACCTAATCCAAGCATTACGACTAAAATAACAACCGCAGCCATAATAGCTCCACCTACATATTTCGGTGCATTAAAGTGTTGAACAGCGGTCGCTTGTGCACCAGCAATCATTACTGTATAAGATAAAAAAATAAAAAATACCGCATAGTAATCTACGACAGTTCCTATCTTATTTCCACACATCAATTTGTAAATTTGGTTTGGTTTTTCAAATTTTGAATAATAACCGTCGTTTAAGAATGATAATCCTGCAAACGTAAACAGCCCAAAACAAATCATAATTCCTATAAGTCCATATAGTCTATATGAAGAAAAGAATTGTAAAATTTCTTGGCCCGTTGCAAATCCAGAGCCTATAAGTAATGCAATAAAAGCTCCCGCATAGGTGATTACCTGACCTATGTTATACTTTTGTTTCATAATTTACCTCCTATTGATTTTTCTTCTGATTGACATTATTTAATGTGTATCGTTTTCCAAAAAATGCAAAGAGTTAAATATTATTAACTTAAAATTTTTACATTAAAACAATAAACAATAAAAAAAACAAGGATCAAATCCTTTTTAGTAATTATAACATATTAATTCTAACTTTGTAAATATTTTCCTACATTTTTTCTAAATTTTTTGTTCAATTAGTCAAAAAATCCCGAATTAAAAATCCGGGATTTTCCTCATAGTTCTCTACGATAAATTAGATTTTATTACATTTACAATTCTTTCAAAATCTTTTTCAAAAACACACCTTAAATCCATGAAGAATGTATCATCGTGAACAGTTCCAATAATATGTTCATCAGATATTCTAAGTCTACGTTCAAATTCTGATACTTTCATTTCTGGTTTAACGGCAATAGAATACGAATTTAGTTTGTCTAATGGGTATGCCCCACCTCCAACTTCGCTTTGAGATTCCACAATTTCCATATTCAAGTCCACTTCTTTTTCTATCATAGATTTAAGTTTTTCTGCTTTTCTAAGAATTTCTTCTTTTGGCATGGATATCATCTTCAAAGTTGGGATATTTGCAATTGCCTTTTCATCATCTAAGTAGAATTTTAGAGTTTCCTCTAAAGCTCCTAATGTAAATTTATCAACTCTGAAAGCTCTTAATAATTGATTTTTCTTGATTTTAGATATCAATTCTTTCTTTCCAACAATAATTCCCGCTTGAGGTCCACCTAAAATCTTGTCGCCAGAGAATGATACCAAATCAATTCCTTCATTTATACAATCCTTCACAGTTCTTTCATAACTAAGGCCAAACTTTGACAAATCTATCAACGAACCTGAACCCAAATCTTCTATTAAATGTATGCCTTTCTCATCACACAAATCTCTCAATTCATCTCCACTTACACTTTCGCTAAATCCTACTACAGAGTAGTTGGACGTGTGGACTTTCATTATAAGAGCAGTTTCTTCATTAATATTATCTTCATAATCGTATAAATGTGTTTTGTTAGTTGAACCAACCTCTACTAATTTTGCACCAGATTTTTCCATAATTGAAGATATTCTAAAAGATCCCCCGACTTCAACAAGTTCTCCTCTACTTATAATAGCTTGTTTGTTTTGAGCTAAAGTATTTAAGGCAAGAAAAACAGCAGCCGCATTATTATTTACAACTACAGCATCCTCTGCTTTTGTGATTCTTTTTAAAAGTTCTACAGCATGAACATATCTGGAGCCTCTTTTGCCTTCATCTAAGTCGTACTCCAAGTTAGAATAATTCCCAGCGATTTTACACAAGTTATCTACAACTTTTTCATTTAATAGTGATCTACCAAGATTTGTATGTAAAATAACTCCTGTTGCATTTATTACTGGTTTCAATGATGGAGAAAAATTTTTGTCCATCAGTTCAAATGCCTTATCGATAACATCTTTGTTGTAAAAATCAAACTCTTCTTTATTTAATATTCTATTTCTAAAAAATTCTATGGATTCTCTCACAGAATCTTTAATTAAACTTTCAGGATATTCTTCATAAGCTTTTAAAATTTCTTCCGATTCTAAAATTTCTGAAACTTGAGGAAGTTTCTTGAACATTTCTTGTAAATTAGCTCCCATTTTTTTGTCCTCCATTTTCTTCTATATAATATAACTGTATTTGACATTAACTTATGAGTAAATTATAATATAAGTGCAGAGAATTGTCTATCATATAGCGATTGGAAGATCGTAATCGCTTTTTAAATCAGAATAGAATTCGAATTTTTTATTTACGTTTTAATGTTTTGGTTTTAACAAATTAAATTTCATTTGATAAAGTAATTTGTGATTTTTTATGAGCGGTTATTATGATTTCCTATATATGATTACATTTGAGTGATTTTGTTATATAATAATATTGAGCTAGAAAATAGCTTATAACGAATCAAAAGACAGGTAGGGTAAAAGATGTTATTAATCACAAACAATGAATTTTTTAAAGATGCTATCAAAAGGAATGATGTAACAGTTGAATACATTGATATCGACTACATCGGAATTTTGAAAAAAGCTCGCGATTTAATTCATCAAAATTATCGCCTAGTCACTCATCCACTTTATGGATCAGTAAAACCAAACGAAACTGTTTTTAGATCTGTTATTTTGGAAAAGGGTGACAAATTTGATACTGATTCTTTGATGATGATTGAAGAATCTATCAACACTGCAACTAAGTTTATGAATATTTCTAAACCAAAGCGTTGGCCGCCTGAAATCTTAGATGATTTCAGAGTTGTAGATTTCGACATCATTAGTCAGACTTTGGATAGAATATTAATATAAAAATTTTAGGAGGCATTTGAAATGTTAGAATTAGACAAGAAAACTTTTGAACCAGAAGTATTAGAAGCTGAAGGATTAGTATTCGTAGACTTCTGGAGTGACGGATGTGAACCATGTAAGGCACTTATGCCAGGCGTTCATGAATTAGCTGAAAAATACGGTGACAAAATTAAATTCTGTTCACTAAACATTACTTCAGCTAGAAGAGTTGCTATCAAACAACAAGTATTAGGATTACCAACTATGTTAATGTACAAAGACGGTCAAAAAATTGATGAAATCAATAAAGATGACGCTAATTTGGAAAACATAGAAGCAATGATCCAAAAACACTACAACTAATCTAAAGCTAGATTAAAGTAGAAGTAAATTAGTTAAAAACTCATTAGGGGTCACTCCCCTATTGAGTTTAAATAAAAAATTATTATAGGAGGTTAAGATATGCGTCTTGAATTAGGTAAGATTTTTATTAAAGACATCATCTTTGATGAAGGTGAGTCAAGAATCGAAGACCACATTTTGTATCTTAATAAGAAAGAATTAGCAGATGTATCAGGTGTAGCTGATGATGAACACTTAGAATCAATTGATTTTGATATCGCTCATCCAGGCGAAAGCACTCGTATAACACCAGTTAAGGATGTTAACGAACCAAGAGTTAAAGTTGAAGGTGGAGAAATATTCCCAGGAATATTAAACAAAGTTGATCCTGTTGGTTCAGGTAAAACTATCGCTCTTAAAGACATGGCCGTTGTTACAACAGGTAAAATCGTTGGATTCCAAGAAGGTATCATCGATATGTCAGGTTTAGGTGCTGAATATACTCCATTCTCTAAGACAGTTAACTTAGTAGTAACTATCGAACCAGTTGAAGGTGTTAAACAACACAATCACGAAGCTGGCGTTAGAATGGCTGGTTTAAGAATCACTGATTTCATCGGTAGATTAGCAAAAGATTTAGAAGCAGATGAATGGGAAACATTCGAAACTCTTCCAATCTTAGAACAAGTTAAACAATATCCAGAATTACCAAAAGTTGTATATGTTTACATGTTACAAACTCAAGGTTTATTACACGACACTTATGTTTATGGAGTTGACGCTAAGAAAATTATTCCAACTTTCTTATACCCAACTGAAATCATGGACGGAGCAATTTGTTCAGGTAACTGTGTAAGTGCTTGTGACAAAAACCCAACTTACGTTCACTTAAACAATGGTGTAATCAGAGAATTATACAAAGAACACGGTAAATCAATCAACTTCTTAGGAGTTGTAATTACTAACGAAAATGTATACTTGATGGATAAGATCAGACACTCTGACATGACTGCAAAACTTTGTGAATTCTTAGGAGCTGACGCTGCTATCGTATCACAAGAAGGTTTCGGTAACCCAGATACTGACTTAATCATGAACTGTAAGAAGATTGAAGGTAAAGGAATCCAAACTGTTATCATCACTGATGAATATGCAGGACGTGACGGTGCTTCTCAATCATTAGCAGATGCTGACCCAGCTGCAAACGCAGTAGTAACTGGTGGTAATGCTAACCAATTCATCACTTTACCAAAGATGGACAAAGTAATTGGTCATATCCAATTCGTTGACACTATCGCAGGTGGATCTGATGGAGCATTAAAAGATGACGGTACAATCGAAGTAGAAATCCAAGCAATTACTGGTGCTACTAACGAAACTGGATTCAACACTTTAACAGCAAAAACTTATTAATATTTATTAATATAAAAAAGATTTATTCAAAAAAATATAAATTTAAGAAAGGAAAGTTATGGGATTTTTAGAAAATAAAAAAGTTATCATAATTGGAGACCGTGATGGAATTCCAGGTCTTGCAATTGAAACATGTGTAAACACAGTTCCTAACACAGAAGTAATTTTCTCATCTACAGAATGTTTCGTCTGAACTAGTGCAGGAGCTATGGACTTAGAAAACCAAAAGAGAGTTAAAGACTTCGCTGAACAATACGGAGCTGAAAACGTAGTGGTTCTTCTAGGTGCCGCAGAAGCTGAAGCTGCAGGTCTTGCAGCTGAAACAGTAACAGCAGGTGACCCAACATTCGCAGGCCCATTAGCAGGCGTTGAACTTGGATTGTTAGTTTACCATGTTGTTGAAGAAGAATGTAAAGAACAATTCGATGCTGACGTTTATGATGAACAAGTTGGTATGATGGAAATGGTTCTTGACGTTGATGAAATCGCTGAAGAAATGAACGATATCAGAAGCGATTATTGTAAATTTTTATAAAGAAAGGAAGTAAGCTTAATGGATAAAATTAAAGTTGTTCATTATATAAACCAATTCTTCGCTGGTATTGGTGGAGAAGAAAAAGCTGATATAAAACCATTTATAGCAGAAGAATTACCTCCTATCTCTTCTCAATTAGCTAAAGCATTGGGAGAAGATTTTGAAGTAGTTAGAACTGTAGTATGTGGTGACTCATATTTCGGTGAAAATATGGAATCTGCTCAAAAAGAAGTATTGGAAATGATTAAAGAAGCTAACCCAGACTTCGTAGTAACTGGTCCTGCATTCAACGCTGGTAGATACGGTGTTGCTGCTGGTACTATGGCTAAAGCAGTTAAAGATGAATTAAATATTCCTGTATTAACAGGTATGTATCCTGAAAACCCAGGTGCAGATATGTACAAAAAGGACGTTTATATCGTAGAAACTAAAAATAGTGCCGCTGGTATGAGAGACGCTATGAAGAAAATCGGTAAATTAGGTCCTAAGGTTGCTAAGGGAGAAGAAATTGGCGCTCCTAAAGAAGAAGGATATATTGAAAGAGGAGTTCGTGTTAACTTCTTTGCAGACAAAATCGGTTCTCAAAGAGCTGTTGAAATGCTTATTAAGAAAATTAATGGCGAAGAATTCGAAACAGAATATCCAATGCCTGCATTCGACAGAGTTGAACCTGGTAAAGCTATCAAAGATTTATCAAAAGCAAGAATCGCTCTTGTAACTTCTGGTGGTACAGTTCCAAAAGGAAACCCAGATCACATCGAATCATCTTCAGCAACTAAATACGGTTCATATGATTTCTCAGGAATCAATGATTTGACAGCTGAAAACTCTGAAACAGCTCACGGTGGATACGACCCAGTATACGCTAACGAAGATGGCGACAGAGTATTACCAATCGATGTTATGAGAGAATTAGAAAAAGAAGGCGTTATTGGTTCATTACACGAAACTTGGTATGCAACTGTAGGTAATGGTACTGCCGTTGCTAATGCTGATGCTTTCGGTACTGAAATTGGTGAAAAATTATTAGCTGACAACGTAGACGCAGTTGTTCTTACTAGTACCTGAGGTACTTGTACACGTTGCGGTGCAACGATGGTAAAAGCAATTGAACGTACAGGACTTCCTGTTGTTCATATTTGTACAGTTACTCCTATCTCATTAACAGTAGGTGCTAACAGAATTGTCCCAGCTATTGCTATTCCTCACCCATTAGGAAACCCAGCATTAACTAAAGAAGAAGAATATAGTCTTCGTAAAAAGATTGTTATGAAAGCATTAAACGCTTTAACTACAGAGGTAGAAGATCAAACAGTTTTTGAAGACTAATTCAAATATAAATAAATAATAAAGGAGAATAGTTAACAGATGAATTTTCCAGTATTAAAGGGAGCTGGCTATGTATTAGTCAACACTCCTGATATGATTATCCAAAACGGATCAACATGTCAAACTGAAAGAGTAGTAAACCCAGATTCTGAATTCTTAAAAGAAGTTGGAAAACACATTAGAAGTTTTGATGAGGTAGTAAAATATCTTCCTAACCAAGTTTATATAGGAAATGTATCTCCTCAAGAACTTGAAAATTACGAAATGCCATTTACAGACCATTCTTACGAAGAAGGTAAGGCTGATGGTAAAATGGGTAAAATCGTAAAACAAGACGTATTCATTGCCCTATTGCAAATGAGTGATGCATTCGACTTAGTAAAACTTTCTGAAGAATTCGTAAACGAAATCAAACCAGTTATCGAAAAAGAATATCCTATTTTAGAACCATATTTCGGTCACCTAAAAGGATCTGATATTTCAAATGCTCAAGAATTATTCGACACTCACATGGCAGAAGCTTTATACCATGACGGAAAAGTTTGTGGTTATATCAAAGCAGCTCATGATATCGACGTAAACTTAAGCGCTCACACAATGTTCGAAAACTTAGTAGTAAAAGCTTCAGGTGTTCTAGCAGCTGTTGAATTAGTTACTAAGAACGACATTAATAGAGATGATATAGATTATGTAATCGAATGTTCAGAAGAAGCCTGCGGAGACGTTAACCAAAGAGGTGGCGGTAACTTCGCAAAATCTATCGCTGAAATCGTAGGATTACAAAATGCAACAGGTTCTGATACAAGAGGATTCTGTGCAGCTCCTATTCACTCATTAATCGAAGCAAGTGCTTTAGTTAAATCTGGTGTTTATAAGAATGTTATGGTAGTAGCAGGTGGTTCAACTGCTAAATTAGGTATGAACGCTAAAGACCACGTTAAAAAGGGCTTCCCAGTTCTTGAAGACGTAGTTGGTGGATTTGCAATTTTAATCTCAGAAAATGATGGTGTTCACCCAGTATTAAGAACTGACATCGTAGGACGTCACACAGTTAAGACTGGTTCTTCACCACAAGCAGTTATCTCAAGCTTAGTATCTCATTCATTAGAAGAAAATGGATTAAAGATTACTGATGTAGATAAATACTCTGTAGAAATGCAAAACCCAGATATCACTAAACCTGCCGGAGCTGGAAATGTTCCTGAAGCTAACTATAAGATGATCGCTGCCCTTGCTGTTAAACAAGGAGACTTAGACAGAAAAGAATTAGCTAATTTCATTAAAGAAAAAGGCTTAGTAGGTTGGGCTCCAACACAAGGACACATCCCATCAGGTATTCCTTATGCAGGACATGCTATTAAAGACTTAACTGAAGGAGATTACAACAGAGTAATGTTCGTTGGTAAAGGTAGTTTGTTCCTAGGTAGAATGACTAACTTATTTGATGGTGTATCTATCGTTATGGAAAGAAATGATGGTAAAATGGAAGATGAATCATCAGTTTCATCTGAATCAGAAAAGGATCAAATTAAGAAAGTAATCGCAGAATCCATGAGAAAACTAGCTGAAAATCTTTTAGCAGAATAGAGGTGTAGACATGGATAATAAAAAAATTTCCGAAGTATTTCTTGAAATATCTGAAGCTATCGAAAGCGGAAAATTTGGTAAGAAAGTAAAAATCGGTCTTACTACTTTAGGTAGTGAACACGGTGTTGAAAACATGAAAAAAGCTATTGAATTAGCTGATTCTGATCTTTTTGAAGTAGTTGTTATCGGCGAAAAAGTTGATGATGAACATGAAACTTATGAAGTTGATAACGATGAAGATATGTACAAGAAGATGGAAGAATTACTAGACAGTGGCGAAATTCAAGCATGTGTAACTCTTCACTACAACTTCCCTATCGGTGTTTCAACAGTTGGTAGAGTAATCACTCCTGGTACTGGCAAAGAAATGTTCTTAGCTACTACTACAGGAACTAGTGATACAGAAAGAACAAAAGCTATGGTAAGAAATACAGTTGCAGGTGTTATCGCAGCTAAATCTTGTGGTATCGCAAAACCAACAGTTGGTATTTTAAATATCGATGGTGCAAGACAAGTAGAAAAAGCTTTGAAACACTTCAAAGACAACGGATTCGATATCGAATTTGCTGAAAGCCAAAGAGCTGATGGTGGTATCGTAATGAGAGGTAATGACCTTCTTATGGGAAGCTGTGATGTAATGGTAACTGATTCATTAACAGGTAACTTATTAATGAAGATGTTCGGATCATTCACATCAGGTGGTAACTACGAAACTACTGGTTTTGGATATGGTCCTGGTATCGGTGAAGGCTACGAAAGAAACATATTTATAGTATCTCGTGCTTCAGGTGCTCCTGTAGTTGCAAATGCTTTAAAATATGCTTACCAAACAGTAGCTGGTGGAATTGATAACAATAAAAAATCTATCTATAAACAAGCTGAAAAAGCTGACTTCAAAGGCATCTTAGATTCTTTAACTAAGAAAGAAGCTCCAAAGGAATCTTCTGAAGAAGTTAAAATGCCAGACAAAGAAGTTGTATCTGCAACAATCTCAGGAATTGACATTCTTGAAATTGAAGATGCTGTTCAAGCTTTATGGAAAGAAAATATATACGCTGAAAGCGGTATGGGCTGTACTGGTCCAATCGTTCAAGTGTCTGATGCAAACTTAGATAAAGCATCACAAATACTAAAACAAAATGGTTATATAGAATAATTCTATAGGCTTTTAAAAAGATGTGTGATTTTTCACACATCTTTTTTTTTGAGCTATTTTTAGAGTTTTTCCAAATTATTTTTTCCCTACTTTTTCCACAATAAAAAAACCTTAGACTAAAAGTTTAATCAAACTAATAATCTAAGGTTATCTTTAATCAAATTATTCTATTATATTTCTCCATCTCCAACCATATGTTTCACTTGCATTACATACAATAACGAATGCTAATGGATCTATTTCTTGGATGTATTTTTTTAACATAATAAAATCTCTGTTGCTTACAACTGTTTGAACAATTTCTTTTTCCATTCCGGAATAAGCACCCTTTGCTGTGTAAATATTAGCAGATCTTGTAAGATTGTCTACTAAGAATTTGCTTACTTCATCAGGCTTTGAAGTAGTAATGGTGCAAAGTTTTGATGTGTTCATACCATTAATTGTAAAATCTATTATTAAACCGTTAAGTACAGTACCTACAAGTGAGTATATAGCTATTTCTGTTCCGTAGGCATACCATGCTGATAATGTGATAAGGAAATCCACCATCAAACATCCTTTACCCAACTCAATTCCCAAGTATTTATTCAATATCTTAGCGAATATGTCAGATCCACCTGTTGATGCGTAATTATTAAGTACAATCCCCACACCTGTCCCATAAATCATTACTGCTGCTATTAATTGAATCATTTTTCCTTCAAATAATGGTTTTTCCATAGGAAATACAATATCTAAAATCCAAACCAGTAAACTAAGTCCCAAAGAACAAATTATAGTTTTAAGTCCAAAAGCCTTTCCAAGCATTATAAATCCTACTATAAATAAAACCGTATTTATGATAATCAGAATTGGACCCGTAGAAATAGGAACGAAATTGCCTATTACAATTGCCATACCGGCTGCCCCACCTAATGACAATTTATTTGGTGCCAAGAAGAAATGAATTCCCAGTGCAATAAGAATGACGCCAACTGCCATCATAATCACGCTTTTTCTTTTATTTCTCTTTTCTAAAGCGTCTAAATCAATCATATTATCCCCCTAGTATTTTTATGCAATAATATTATAACAATTGAATATACAATTTACAACGATATATTCATTGCTTTCTAATAAATATTTTAATATTTCAAATTACAAGATATCTATAAATCTTTCTATTGGTAGTCCACGAGCCTTGTCCTTAATATCCAAGGAAAGTTTCAGTAGTTCAGTCGTTTTTAAACTAGCATACTTTGCTGACTCAAATATTGATTTGTTTTCTGAATATTGACTTATGAATAATGCTGAGAACAAATCCCCTGTTCCCGCATAAGATGTGTCGATGTATTCATAATATATTTTATCTGATACAAAATTCTCATCCATACAGAAAACAAAATGTTCATTATTTTCTTCTACACTTGTAATGACGGCGTATTTTGCACCCATTTGAATAAGTTTTTCTGCCACATCATTAATCGGTTCATTCTTCTTACAAGTGATCATTCTAGCTTCTGTTTCGTTTGGAATAATTACTGTAGCTATATCTATGAGTTTTCTGAAATTTTCAATATTATCATCGTCCAATCCATTATAAAGTTTTCCATTATCTGCCATAATTGGATCAACAATAACATCTGGTGAGTTTTTTTGTTTTTTTATGAAGTCTTTAATTATGTCTACTTGTTTTAAGCTATATAAAAATCCTGTAGCTATTAAATCAAAACTAAAATCCAATTCTTCCCATACTTTTGTAGCTTGTTTCATGTATTCTGTCGTATCTAATATAGCAAATTTGCCATAATCCAAAGTGTTACTCACAACAGCTGTTGGCAAATTAAAAACGCTTTTACCCTTGTTGCTTAGCACAGGAATCATACAACTAAGAGCGACTCTCCCATATCCTGGCATATCGTTGATTAGTAATATATCTTTCATGTTTTCTCCTCCATCTAATTATAACACTAAAACTACATTTGTATATCAAATAAATCTTAATGTTTTTGTAGATTTTTAAGCTCTTAAAAGCTCAATATTTCTCAATTTTTTGTGATATAATAACAGTTGGAAATAAGGAGGGGCTTATGTTCAATTTTAATATAGAAGAGCACAAATTTAAATATATACATTTTATAGGAATCGGTGGAATATCAATGAGTGGTATCGCTGAATTGTTAAACCATTACGGATACAAAGTTTCTGGAAGTGATAGAGAAGAATCCGACGAAACTAATAGACTAAAAAGTCTAGGAGTTGAAATATTTATCGGACAAAAAAGAGAAAATATCAAAAATCCTGACTTAATTGTATACACTGATGCAATCTTAGACGACAACGAAGAATTAGTTGCTGCAAGAGAACTTGGAGTAGATGTTGTAAGCAGGGGTGTCTTCCTTGGAGCACTAATGAGAAATTACAAATACTCCATAGGAGTTAGTGGATCTCATGGCAAATCAACTACAACTTCAATGATAGCGAAAATATTAATTGATGCAAAAGTTGATCCGTCTATACTTTTAGGTGGAAAACTTGACGAAATCCAAGGCAATGTTCACTGTGGAAATAGTGAATACATGCTTACTGAAGCTTGTGAATACAAAGCAAATATTCTCAATTACTATCCTTCAATGGCTATTATTTTGAATATCGACGAAGATCACTTAGATTACTATAAAGATTTAAATCATATCGTTGCAACATTCATTGGCTACATGAAAAACTTAGACGAAAATTCCAAAGCGATTATAAATATAGACGATCCAAACTGCGAACCTCTGTTATCTCATATTAAAGGTGAAATCATAACTTTTGGTATAGAAAGTGAAAAAGCTGATTACAACGTTCACGATATAACTTTTAATGAAAATGGCAATCCTACTTTTGTAATTTCATCTGAAAAGTTCGACAAAGATGAAGAATTCTCACTTTCTATAATTGGACGTCATAACATATACGATGCAGTGGCTGCGATTATCGCATGTTACGAATTCCACATCGATATCGACACTATAAGAAAAAATATGAAGGAATACCAAAATCTTCATAGAAGAATGGAAACTGTAGGATTTTACAAGGGTTGTGAAATAAAGACCGATTATGGTCATCACCCTACCGAAATCAAAAATACATTGAAAGCATTAGATGAGCACAAAAAGGGTAAATTCTACTGCGTATTCCAACCCCACACTTACTCAAGAACTAAGATGCTATTGGATGATTTTTCCAATGCATTCTACGATTGTGATGAAGTTATAGTAACTGAAATATACGCTGCAAGAGAAAAATTCGACAACAGCATTCATTCCACAGATTTGGTCGAAAAACTAGTTAAAAATGGTGTGAATGCAAAATACTACAAAACTTTTGAAGAAGCACGTGATTATCTTCGTTCTAAAGTTTCTGAGAATGACATGGTATTGACTACTGGTTGTGGAAACCCTGATGTACTTGCGAAGATGATAGTGGAATAATATGTGTACAACAATTATTGTAGACTATCCAAAAGGCTCTGTTATGGCACGTACGCTTGATTTTGAAGTGCCTTTGGAATACAACATGATTTATATTCCAAGAGGATTTCATTATGCTGATGATTTGTATCACAAACCTCTGCGTTCAAAATATAAAATGATGGGAATGTGTTTTAGAAATCTGTACCCTATCAAAGATGGTGTAAATGAACACGGACTGTGCGGTTGTACGAATATGTTTATCGCAAATAATTTGTTCAGCAATCATCCAGTTGAAGGAAAAATAAATACAAATTCACTAGATTTTATGAATTTTGCACTTGGAAATTACAAAACAGTTGAAGAATTGTTAAATGATTTGGACAATATTCACCTAGCTAACAAAGATGTTGATGGAAATTCTGTGATATGCCCTGATTTCCACTTTATGTTTGTCGACAGAACAGGTGATTCGACGGTTTTAGAATACAAAAACCACAAATTAGTCCCATGTGGAGATAATCCTAAAGTAATGACTAATTCACCAAAATATTCTTCACACGTTAAAAAATATGAAAAATCCGTCGGTGATTTGTCCAAGTTTAATCAGATAAAAGATTTGACAGGAGCCTATGATCCTGTGAGTAGATTCATCAGAGCAAAATACATCCTGTCAACTCACAAGAAATCTAATAATGTAAATGAAGCATACTCATCAGCATTTAGTATCTTAGAGCCTCTAAAAATCACTGAGGGCTTCTTTAAGAACGATTCACATGATTACTATACATTTACTAGGTATATAAGTGCTTTCGACACACAGACCGCTTCTATGGCTGTTAGAACACATTCTAATACCCAAACTTATTTGATAGATTTTGATGATATACCAGACGAAAATGAAATATACTCATACTATTTTGAAAACAAATTAGAATTTAAGAGAATTCAAAAAGGATAGGCACAGCTGCCTATCCTTTTGGTTTATAAAGAAACAAACTATCATAGTTTGAATATATTGTTTATAATAAATATGGGTCGTTTTCTGGATCTGATAAAGTTTTTGGATCTTCTACATTTGTATCTCTACCTTCTTCAGGTAAGTCTTTTGCTGATTTTGGATCAGCTGGCTTAGTAGGTTTTTGTAAATCTTTGTATCTTTCTTGATCCTTTTCCCATTCTTCTCTTGATTTAGATTCCAATGGAGTCAAGTCAACATCATTTATATCAATTCCCAAAGCTTCTGCCACACCTTTTCCGTAGTCTGGATCAGCTTGGTAACAATGGTTGATGTGTCTGTACTTGATTTGAAGCGTTGAATCTTCCATATTTCTAGCAGTATTTTCAAATAATACTAATTGTTGTTCAGGTGTCATCGCTCTAAAAAGCATTCCTGGTTGTGTGAAGTAATCATGGTCGTCTTCTCTGAAGTCATATCTTTGAGAATCTCCACCTTTGTCAGCAGGAAGTTCAAATTCACGATGATCTTTCCATGCTCCATAACTGTTTGGAGTGATTGATATTTCAGAGCCTTTATTTCCATCTACTCTCATTCTTCCATCGCGGTGATAATCGTGAGGATTTTCAACTCCTAATGGACTGTTTACAGGAATTTGATGATGATTTACACCAAGTCTATAATTTTGTGCATCATTATAGAAGAAAAGTCTTGCTTGTAGCATTCTATCTGGTGAAAATCCTATTCCTGGAATATTATTTGATGGACTAAATCCAGCTTGTTCTACATCTTGGTAATAATTTTCAGGATTTTTATTAAGTACAAACTCCCCAACAGGAATCAATGGAAAATCTTTCTTATACCATACTTTAGTCAAATCAAAAGGATTATATTCAAGTTCATCTGCTTGTTTTTCAGTCATTATTTGAACATACATCTTCCATTTTGGATAGTCTTTCTTTTCAATGGCTTCAAACAAATCTGTTCCATTTGAGTCTGGATCTTTTGCATTAACCATATCTGCTTCTTGGTCTGTCAAGTTTTGGATACCTTGTTGACTTCTAAAATGGAATTTCACCCACACCCTCTCATCGTCAGCATTTATAAAACTGTAAGCGTGAGAGCTGAATCCATGCATAAATCTAAACGAAGACGGAATTCCTCTATCACTCATAGTTATAGTCACTTGATGCAAAGCTTCTGGAAGTGAAGTCCAAAAATCCCAATTTGTATTCGCGGATTTCCTGTTTGTTTTTGGGTCTCTTTTAACAGCGTGATTCAAATCTATGAAATTCATTGGGTCTCTTAAAAAGAATACAGGGGTATTATTGCCAACTACATCCCAGTTTCCATCTTCAGTGTAAAATCTAAGTGCAAATCCACGGATATCTCTGTCAGCGTCTGTAGCTCCTCTTTCTCCAGCTACAGTGGAAAATCTTGCAAACATTTTTGTTTTCTTTCCTACTTCACTGAAAATCTTCGCCTTAGTGTATTTTGTTATATCATCTGTTACAGTGAATTCTCCCCAGGCTCCCCAACCTTTGGCATGCATTCTTCTTTCCGGAATTACTTCTCTATTAAAATGTGTTTGTTTTTCAAAAAGCCAAATATCTTGCATAGATATGTGTCCTCTTTTTCCAGAAGTCATTGAATCGTAGTTGTTATCAACTGGTTGACCTGATGCTCTTTTAAGATGAGGATTTTTTACTTCATCGTTTTCTGATGGCAAATTTTCACCTAGACCGTTTTTTACGGAAGGTCCTTTTTGCATGTAAGCTACAGAATCCTTATCCATTTTCATGTTTTTTTCTTTCTTTTTATCTTTCATAAATTCCTCCTATTGATACCTTCAATCAAAATAAGTATGCCTTCATCTCTTTATTAATACCCAATTAATACTTTATGCTAAACTTCATTTGAACAAAATATTTGTATTTTCAACTAAAATCACAAAAAATAGAAGCTATTTTGTAATTAACAAAATGCTTCTATTTTTAATCAATTATGCATTATATTTTTCAAGATCTAAATCGTGTTGCATAGCTGCTACCATAACACCAGTAGATCCACCTGCGTGAACGTTAGTTGAAGTACGAGCCATATCTGCAACACCTTGGATAGGGCTTAATACTAAAATCATTTCAACTGGTAATCCCATTGTAGCAAAAATAGCTGTTGCTTGAATAGTTCCTGTTCCTGGTACTCCTACTGTTCCCATTGATGCGAACAAGCATGAACCAACCATGATAAGGTATTGAGTAGCTGAGAACGGAATATTAAGAGCGTTGATTGTGAACATGGCTAATAAAATTGGCCAAACAGCTGCACATCCTGGCATACCAAATGTAGTACCAATTGATGCTGCAAATGATGCAATTTCTGTTGGAGTTCCCATGTCTTCTTGTTCTTTAATATTTGCTGGCAAAGATCCGATTGAGCTTTGTGTAGTAAATGCTATCAACCATGCTGGGAAGAATTTACGTTGGAACTTGAATGGATTGATGTGTGCAATCAAGCTCATCATAGCTGATGTAGTGATGAATGTGTGGAACAAACATGCTACATAAACCATTAATAATAAGAATAATAATGATTTAACAAATGATAAATCCAATGTAGCTACTTGGTTAGCTAATAAAGATAGAACTGCGTATGGAGTGAATTCGATGATTTCTCCAATAATTTTGTTCATTACTTTGTTACCAGCTTCTACAAAATCCATGAATGGTTTAATTTCTTCTTTATTATTGTATCTAAGTACAACAATACCGATAATAATTGCAAAAATTACAATTGGGACGATTTTATTGTGACTCATACTGTCTATAATATTCTTAGGGAAGAAACTTACAAATACATCTGCAAAAGGTGGAACTTCCTTAACCTTGTCTGCAACATCCATTTTGATGTTGGCATTCATTCCTATGTTTACTAATTTACCTAAAATTATAGACAATATAGCAGCTAAAACATTGTGTAAAGCTAAAATAATAATTGTTTTGCCACCCATTGATCTTAATTTTTCTGAGCTTTCCAAAGATGCAACTGTAGTAATAATTGAGAATAATAATAATGGAATTACAAATGCTTGTAATAAACTTGCAAACACACGACCAAATATTGCTACGTAATCTGTGCTTCCTTTGAAAATAAGTCCTACTATCGCACCCATAGCTGTAGCTAATAAAATTCTAACCATGAATGAAGTACCTTTTTTCTTCAAACGGTCGATAACTACGCATAACGCAAAAGCTACAACTAAAGCGATTAAGCTTTTAATCATATTTACATCTCCTTTTTATTTTTTTGTCACATTAATCTTATCATATTGTCTGAATATAAACAATCATTTGTACTTTAAACTATCGTTTTCATGAAAATTTATTTATTGAATTATCCTATAAATCGATTTTTCCTGTAATTTAAGAGGTTTGTTTTAATACTAACCAAAAAAAATTATCAGAATACTTTTAAAATTATTTTAAAAATTATATGAGATATTATTAAGTTATCAATGTTTGTTCAAATTTTATGTTCAATTTTATAATTAGAAAATTTATTTAATTATTGTAATATATTGTTTTTATCAATAAAAAAAGACCGATGATTAACATCAGTCTTATCTTTCCCATTTGCCGCGTTTGTATATTATAAATCCTATCAAAACTGTAAGTCCGTTGGACACTAACATCGAAATCCAAATTCCTGTTGAGCCAAGATCTGTCAATTTTTTTAGTATCATAATTAGTGGAAGTCTTAAAACCCACAATCTAGCAAGTGATAAATACATTGTAAGCTTTGTTTTTCCAACTCCTTGGAAGAAACCATTGATTGCTGAGAAATAACCCATGAAAAATGTAATTATCGCTGAGAAATACATATACTCACTAGCTTGTCGCCAAAGTTCAATATCCGAACGGTCTTTGATGAATATGGACAGCAATTGATCTTTGAAAAGCAAAATAATTATCGCAGAAGCTAAAGAGAAGAAAGTTATGATTATATTTGCACGTTTGAAAATATCCTTGCTTCTTTCTTTTTTACCTGCTCCAATATTTTGTCCTGTAATTGATGTCAACGCCATTCCAATTCCTATAGCTCCTTGATTGAATATATCGGACAATCTGTTGCCCATAGAAAATGCAGCAAGTGTCGTTGTGCCGTATGATTGAATGAATCCATTAAGAACAGTAAACCCGATAGCCTCTCCACTTGATCCAAGTGATGCTGGGATAGCGATGGAGAATATGTGTTTGATAATTCCCATATCAAGCTTGAAGTTTTTGAAACTAACTTCGATTTCGGATTCTTTTTTGACAACTCTTATTGCAAAAACTACAAGCAATACTTTAGATAAAACTGTCGCCCATGCGGCACCTGCAAGTCCCATGTTAAGTCCTGGGATGCCCAAAACATTATCAAAAATAAAGAACGGATCTATAACAACATTTGTAATGGATGATATTGTCGATACAATCGTCATGGATTTCGTTCTTCCTTGAGAATTGAGTATCGATTGATATCCGAAAAATATCATATCAAACAATAGCCCTACAGAGTTTATTGCAAGAAATATGTATGATTTGTATTCAAAGCTTCCTGTCGCTCCCATCCATCTTACAATAAATGGTGCGGTAATTACACCTAGAATGCTAAAGATAACTCCAAGTACTGTGGTAAGTATTAATGTATGAACAGCGTATATTGAGCAGTCTTTTAATTTTCTAGCTCCAAGTCTTTGACTCATTAAAGAAGTAGCTGCCACACTTACCCCAAGCCCCACTGCTATGAACAAATAAAGCACCGGCCAAGTAAAAGATGTCGCAGCATAGTCTTCCGAGCTAATTCGAGCTACATATATTCCGTCAGTTATACCATAAAGGGTTTTGATTAGGTTGCTAATCATCAATGGGATACTTAATTTAAAAATCACATCCGTGATATTTCCGTTTGTAATAAATTCTATGTTACTTTTTTTATTTCCCATTCGCTCGCCCCCTATTAATTTATAATTTAAAATATCCTATTCCAAATAATCCCGGTCCAGTATGGATACTTAATGTTGGAACGATTTGTCCTTCGTAGTAGAACTTTGCTCCTTCAATTAAATCATTCATACTTTCCTTGGCCTTTTCCATTGCTCTTTGATTATCACCGTTTAATAAAACCAAGTAATAATCCTTGATACCATTTAATTCTTTTTTCACTATATCAATAGCATGGTTGATGTTTTTCATTGTACCACGATTTTTTTCTACTGTATAATATTCTCCGTCTTCATTACAAGATATTATAAGTTTCAAATTTAATAAATTACCAACGATCCCAGTAATTTTACCTATTCTACCACCTAAAGACAGATATTTTAAAGTATCCAAAGTTATAACTGGTACTGAATCTTTTATTTTTTGTTTCATTTTTTCAATTACAGATTCAAAAGATAACCCTTCGTCGATTAATTTTCTCGCAAATATTGCAAAAAATCCCGTACCAATTGAAATATTTTTTGAGTCAAATACTTCTACTTGCACATCTTCCACTTGGTCTTTAGCAAGCATAAATGCATTGTACATTCCACTTAGTTTTGAAGAAATGGAAATACAAATAATTTTATCGAATCCTTTATTCTTTATTTCGTTTAGTTTTTCTACAATATCTCCAAGAGATGGGATGGATGTTTTTGGAACTTCTCTATCTATATTTTCATATATATATTTTGGATCAACAGTATAATCATCGTAGGATACATCTGAGTAGTTTATTTGAAGTGGCATCAATTCAATGCCGTATTCTTCTGCTATTTTGGGTGTAATTTCACTACCCGAATCTGTTAAAATTGCAATCTTTCCCATAATATCTCCTAACTAGTCAAGGCTATTAAAATATTCTCTAACTTGTTTTATTTTACCACAAGTCATCTTTCCTTCTGGACAACTTCCTTTAACACAACCTGGCCCTGCTTTTTTGAAAATTTGTGGACACACTTTTTTCGCTTCAATCAGCATCAGTGTAGCCATTTCTCTTATTTCCCATTGGGCTCTTTGACAGCATCTCGCTTCGAAGAAATGCAATAATTCACGTGCATTCATCGTCATGACAATTTTAGTTTCTGTCGCATTTGAAAATACATATCTCGCATCTTCAATGGAGCTTTTTTCTGACATTGATCTTGCTTTTTTCTCGTCAACACCAGATTCGATTAATCTGTCGTATTCTTCTTGTATCAAAATTTCTGTGAGTTCGTTGTATGCATCAATCGTATGCTTCATGTGTTTCTCGTAGATTTCTAAAGCCTTGGGATTATTTTTTATTTTTGGAGGGATAATATACTCGTAATTATTCGCTCTCACATATCGTTGGGATTTTTGTGAGTAGCTTGCTAATCTGTGTCTGACCAATTGGTGGGTCAAAGTTCTAGATACACCCTCTATTGCAAAAGTAAAACTAATGTGTTCAACCGGTGACATGTGTCCCAAATCCATTAATTTATCTATGAAATTTTCTACATTTTCATCAGTTAGCCCCTCTTCAATCTCCATAACAGAACTATCTGAATAGCAAAGTTTTGCACTTGATGCGACAAGTTTTTGTGCATCAGGAGTGTATCTAATTAGATTAACCTTCATTAATTACTTCTCTCCCATATAACTCCATCTCTTGTGTCTTTTAACACAATTCCCATAGATAAGAGTTTGTCTCTTATTTCATCTGCTTTTTTGAAGTCTTTTTCTTTTCTAGCAGCATTTCTTTGTTCGATCAAATCTTCTATTTCAGAATCCAAATCATCGTCATCTTCTTTGAATAAAATTCCCAAAACATAAGAAATATCATCCATCAATTTCTTAGCGTCAAGCAAGATATTTTTCGATGTATTTTCATTGTAATTTTTGTTGATATATTTAATGAAATCAAACAATACGCTAATTGCATCGGCCGTATTGATGTCATCATCCATAGCTTGTTCGAATTTTTCTCTGAATGCTTTTATATTATCATCTTTTTCTTCTTTTTCAGAAGAGTTTTCCAAAATTCTATTCAAAAATTTCTTAGCAGTGTACAATCTTTCCAGAGAGTTTTTTGTAGCAACTAACGTGTCGTGACTGAAATCAATCGGATTTCTGTAGTGAACTGATAACAACCACAATCTGATAACTTCCAAATCAAATTCTTTTTCTATGTCTTTTAATAAGAAGAAATTATTCTTTGATTTGCTCATTTTTTCCTTATCTACAGTTATCATTGAGTTGTGTAGCCAATAATTTGCAAAATGAGCTCCAGTGCATGTTTCTGATTGTGCGATTTCATTTTCGTGGTGTGGGAATTGCAAATCTTCTCCACCAGCGTGAATGTCGATAGTGTCACCCAAAATTGATTTACTCATTACAGAGCATTCCAAGTGCCAACCAGGTCTTCCCATTCCCCATGGACTTTCCCAAGCCGGTTCACTTTCTTCTTTTCTCTTTTTCCACAAAGCAAAATCCATTGGATTTTTCTTTTCGCTATTTACATCAATTCTCGCTCCAGCACGTAAATCATCGATATTTTTCTTGGATAATTTGCCATAATCTTTTGCTTTTGTTATATCGAAGTACACATTGCCATCGACATTGTAAGCTGCGCCTTTGTCTTCCAAAGTTTTCACGAATTTAATCATCTCATCGATATATTCAGTAGCTTTTGGGTGAATTGTGTCTTCTTCGTCGAAATTAAGTCCCGATACATTGTCCAAATAAGCTTCAATGTACTTTTTTGTGATTTCTCTGAAGTCTATATCTTCATCTTTTGCTTTATTTATGATTTTGTCGTCGATATCAGTGAAGTTGCTTACAAATTTAACACTATATCCTTTGTAAATAAAATATCTTCTCAAAGTATCAAATACCACAATCGGTCTTGCATTTCCAACGTGAATATAATTATAAACTGTAGGACCACATACGTATATACCGACATTTTTTTCTTTTATTGGTTTGAATTCTTCCTTTTTTCGTGTCAGTGTATTGTATAACTTCATATCTTCTCCTATCTATTTAAAGCTTTGTTAATCCTATCTAAAACTTCTTGTTTTCCTAAAACTACCATGATAGAATCCAAGTCTGGTCCGTGAACATTTCCAGTAACCACAGCTCTTGTAGTCATCCACAAATCCTTACCCTTGATTCCTGTTTTCTTTTGAACTCTCTTCATAACTCCTGATGCAAATTCTTTTTCGATTTCATCAACTGATTCGACTTCTTCTTTTAGTGCATTCATCAATTCGTCTAATTTTTCGTAGTTTAAGAATTCCTTAGCATCATCATCCATTTCATAATCCTTGAACAAGAATTCAACTTTTTCAGTAATTTCTTGTAAATAATCCAACTCTTCTTTGAATAATGAGGCGATTTCTAATAATTTGTAATCTGGATAATCTTCAGAAATCACACCATCTTCAACCAAGTATGGTTTTAACATTGATGCTAATTTTTCGTTTTCTATTTCTTTAATATAATGTCTATTGATCCAGTTTAATTTTTCTGTATCGAAAACTCCACCGGATTTTGAAACTCTTCCGAAATCAAATTTGTGTTCCAATTCATCCATTGACATAATTTCTTGGTTATCTTCACTTGACCAACCTACTAATGCAAGGTAATTATCGATAGCTTCTGGTAAATATCCTTTTGTACGGAAATCTTTGACTGCAACGTCGTCATTTCTCTTGGATAATTTCTTACCTGATTTGTTTAAAACAACTGGTAAGTGAACGAATTCTGGAACATCCCATCCGAAACATTGATACATATACACATGCTTTGCTGTTGAAGAAATCCATTCATCACCACGAACAATATGAGTAATTCCCATCAAATGATCGTCAACTACAACTGCGAAGTGATAAGTTGGAAATCCGTCTGATTTTATCAAAACTTGATCGTCCATATCATTAGTGTTGAAAGTAATCTTACCTTTAATCGCATCGTTAAATGTGATTTCTTTGTTTTCAGGAAGTTTCAATCTAATAACATATTCTTCACCATTTGCAATTCTCTTCTTAGCATCTTCAACACTAATTCCTCTGCAAAGGCCGTCATATTTTGGCATCAAACCATCTGCTTTTTGTTGTGCTTTTACTTGATCCAATCTTTCTTTTGAGCAGAAACAATAATATGCGTAACCCTTTTCGATTAATTCATCGATATATTTTTGGTACAAACCTTGTTTTACTCTGTCAGATTGAACATAAGGACCACATTCTCCAACTTCAGTTACGTTTCCTTCATCATCAAGAACAACTCCTTCGTCCGGATCAAGCCCTGCCCATTTTAATTGTTCCAATAAATTTTCGATAGCACCATCAACATATCTAGTTCTATCAGTATCTTCAATTCTCAAAAGAAATTTTCCGTTATTTCTTTTAGCATACAAATAATTATATAAAGCTGTTCTAAGTCCACCAATGTGCAAAAATCCTGTTGGACTTGGAGCAAATCTTACTCTTACTTCACTCATAATATCCTCCATAAAAAATAAATTTAACTTATTTTATTATATCACAAATAGCCAAATTCAACATTTATTAATAAACCCAAAGCAATTATTTCGCCAAGTTTTTTACCCAAATTTTCTTTCCAACTAAATACAATCCCAAAATAACCTTGTACAAATCAATCACAGAAATTATCAAATACATCAACACCACATTTAAATCTGTAAATTTTGCCAATAAAAACGAAATTGGATACGAAATTAAAACAATTCCTACAGAATCAAAAAGCAAAGTCAGAATAGTTTTGCCTCCGCTTCTGAGTGTAAAATATGACGCATTGTACAAAGCAGATATCCACAAAAATGCTCCACCAACTCTAAGCATATTTGTCGCCATCGATTTTACATCATCAGTTGTGTTGTAAAATTCTGGAAAAAGTGGCGCCAAAATAATCAACACAATTCCAACTACAAGGGCTAACATCAATGAGAACACAATTAATTTCCTGTCTGTGTCCACAGCTTCATCGACATTTCCACTACCTAAAAGTCTTCCTACCATAATTGAAATACAATCTCCCATCGCCAAATTAAAAACGATGAAAAGCCCTATAATTGTCTGAGAAATATTGTACGCAGCCAAAGCTTCAATTCCTCTTGTTGAATAAGATTGTGTAATCGCAGCAATCCCTACAGAATACAAAACTTCATTGATTATCAAAGGGATTCCCGCAACAGTTATATTCTTGAAAAGCCCTGTATCGATATGGAAATTTTTGAAAAAATTAGAATAAAATGTAAATCTAAGTTTGTTTTTGTTTGCAAAATAAATAAACAATGAAAGTTCAACAAATCTTGAAATAACAGTCGCAATCGCAGCGCCCTTTGGTCCTAATGCAGGAAAACCTAAAAGTCCGAAAATCAAAACCAAATTGAACACAAAATTTACTAAAACAGTAATAATCGACGTTATCATCGGAAGTCTAGTTTCGCCATTCACTCTCATTGAGGATGAGATGGATTGTGAAAAAGCAAAAGGAATAAATCCTATAGTCATTATCTTGGTATAATCTAGTGCAAACTTCATAGTCGTATTAATATTTTTTACAGTATCTGTATCTGGATTCATAAATAAATACAATAATTTCTCGCCAAAAACCCAGAAAATTAAAACGCTAATCACAGAAACGATAAAAGATAACACCACATCAAAATACAAACAGTTTTGAACATTTTTGTAATCTTTCTTACCTGCAAATTGTGCCGCAAAAATACTAGCCGCTGACACAAGTCCAAAAATTGCCAAGTTAAATACAGTAATCAATTGGTTAGCAACAGAAACTCCACTCATCGCAAAAGTTCCAGTTTGTCCAACCATAATATTGTCCAACATATTTACAAACGAAGTAATAAGTTGCTGAATAATAATTGGAATTGCTAGTACCAACACACCTTTGTAGAAATTTTTATCCCCGAAAAACTTACTCTTCTTTAATGCTAAATTCAATCTATCCCTCCTTCAAATTCTTTATGTAATAATAATTGCAACGCTTTTTTGTTCCGTCAAAAATTTCATACAAATGTTCACCATAAAATTTGAACCCACATTTTTCAATAACTCTTGCACTCTTTTTATTCTCAACAAAACAATTGCAAGAAACATAATCATAATCCAAATCATTCATCAAATGATTCACAAAACACTTCACAACTTTTGTCATAATCCCACGATTCCAATAATTTTTATTCAAACTATATCCGATTTCAACTCCAGTTTTACCCTTAAACTGTAATTGTTCATACAAGTAGTCATCCTCATATACCCCAATCATTCCAATCAATTTATCATCCAAATAAATTCCATATTCTAATTTTGAATCGATGAAATCTTTGAGAATTTTCTTGGATTGTTCGATTGTTTTATGTGGTTTCCAGCCCGCAGATGGTCCCACCTCATTTTGCATAGCGTATTCATAAAAATCTCTCAAATATTTCATTTCCAACGCTTTTATTTCCACATCTTCACATTTTAAAATAAAATTTTCGTATTTCATTTATATCTCCAAATTTTTTCAATCTATATAATAATATATCTTTAAAAATTGGAAGTCAATCGATTTTAAACTATAATTCTCCATAAAAAAAGAGCCCTTTCGGACTCTTAATTAAATGAACTTTCACGAATTATTTTGTTTTTATTCCAAATTTTTCCATATCTTCATCAACTTCTCCTATTGGAGCAATTCCAAAATTTTCTACCAAAACATTGGCTACATTTGGAGATAAGAATGCAGGAAGAGTTGGTCCAAGATGAATATTTTTAACGCCTAAGCTCAAAAGTGCAAGTAACACGATTACTGCTTTTTGTTCATACCATGCAATGTTGTAGCTAATTGGCAAATCGTTGATATCATCAAGACCAAAAGCTTTTTGTAAAGCTTGTGCTATTACAACTAATGAATAAGAATCGTTACATTGACCTGCGTCTAAAACTCTTGGAATTCCATTGATATCTCCTAAGTTTAATTTGTTGTATCTGTATTTTGCACAACCAGCAGTTAAAATAATTGTGTCATCAGGCAATGCTTTCGCAAAATCTTCGTAGTAATTTCTACCTTTTTGTCTTCCGTCACAACCAGCCATTACTACAAATTGTTGAATATCTCCATTTTTAACAGCTTCAACAACTTTGTCTGCCAAAGCTAACACTTGATTATGTGCAAATCCACCGACTATTTTACCGTTTTCGATTTCTTTTGGTGAATCACATTTTTTTGCAAGCTCGATTATTTCTGAGAAATCTTTGTGTCCATTTTCATCTGCTACAATGTGTTTCATTCCAGGATATGCTGCAACGCCAGTTGTGAATACTCTATCTTTGTAAGAATCTTTTGGTGGAGTTATGCAGTTAGTAGTCATCAAGATTGGACCATTAAATGATTCGAATTCCTTGTCTTGTAACCACCAAGAATTTCCGTAATTTCCCACGAAATTGTCGTATTTTTTGAAAGCTGGATAATAATTTGCAGGTAACATTTCACTGTGAGTGTACACGTCTACTCCTGTGTTTTGAGTTTGTTCCAAAAGCATTTCCATATCTTTTAAATCATGACCCGAAATCAAAATTGCAGGATTGTTTCTAACACCGATGTTTACTTCTGAAATTTCTGGATTTCCGTAAGCAGATGTATTTGCACTATCCAAAAGAGCCATTGCTGCTGCACCATTTGATCCAGTTTCTAATGTAAGAGCTATCAAATCTTCTACGGATAAACTATCGTCCATTAATTTTGCTAAAGTATTTTCCATAAATTCGTCTACATTTTCATCGAATTTTCCCAAAACATTAGCGTGTCTATTGTAGGCTGCCATTCCCTTCAATCCGTAAGTAATAAGTTCTCTAAGACTTCTCTTATCGTCATCCAAAGTATTCAACACGCCGATAATTTGTGATTTCAATTTTAATTCATCATCGTCTTTTTCGTTATACAAAGCTGCCTTTGACAAGTTTTCTTTGTCATCTAAGCCTTCGATTAATTTTTGGTTCAAATCGATAGTTTCTTTTACTTTTTCTAACAAATCTTCATAGTGGAAGTTTGCGTTTGTAATTGTAGTAAACAAATTATTGTTGACATAAGAATGTAAATTAGAGATATCTTTGTTTTCTTTTCTCATTCTAGTTAGGATTTCGCCTAATCCTTTTGTAACCCATACAAGCAAGTCTTCGATGTTTGCTACATCTGATGTTTTACCGCAAACCCCTTTTTTTGTACATGCGATGTTTTTTGCAGTTTCTTGACATTGATAACAAAACATTTCTTCATTTTTTTCAATAGTTTTTTCCATTTTATTTCCCCCTTGATTAAGTCTAACTTATGATTTAATTATAATGAATCATAAGTGTGAGTTTCCGTAACATAAGTTACGTTAATCCATTACAGTAAATTTACCAATTCGGTTTTGTTTTTAATTATAATTTCACCCCCATGCAATTCTATCAATCCACTATCTTCCATATTTAATAATTCTCTAGATAAAGAAGGTCTAGTAGTTGCCATAAAATCTGCCATTTGTTGCCTTGTCATTCCAGTATTTGATACGTCATTTTTCTGCGTCTGAATTAAAAAAGTTGCAATCTTTTGTCTTAATGAAAAACTTGACAACAACCTCACCTTGCTATTTAAGAAAAATGCTTTTTCAGCAAGAATTGTAACCAAATTGGTCATTATTTTATTTTTTATCGGAGTTGAGTCTTTAGAAATATCGAAGAAACTAACAGGAATTTCTAATATTTCACAATCAGTATTGCAAGCTAAAGTAAAATCGCTGATTTTATTTAAATAAGAATACACTTCCGCCATGACTTCTCCATGGTTTTTGAAAATATTTACTACTGTATTTTTGCCATTTATATCCGTTTTTTCAAGACTTAGCTTGCCACTTTTTAAAACGTAGATTTTGTCGCAAACATCCCCCGGAGAAAAAACACATGAGTTTTTGTTGTATTTATTAAGTTTTGAATTTGATTCAACTACAAATTGTTCAAATTCGTCTTCTGTAAAATTTTTAAAAAGTTTTGATTTTATCATTTAATCACCATTATTTTTATACCCATTAAAGTCAACTCACACACAAAAAAACGCATTAGAATTTTCATCCTAATGCGTTTTTTATTAAGCATATGGTAAATATTTTTTATCGTCTGCATTGTATTTGGAGATTTCAACTGCTGCAATTGGATTAATGCCTAATGATTTTATGGCTTCCAATGTGTTTTTGATTTCTCCTAATCTTGAATCGTCTTTCTTGTAAAGTACGATTGCGTTTTGAATGTCTTTTGTCAAATCTGTAAGGTCTACTTTTTCTGAAATTGGACTTACAGCGGTAATTTTCTTATCAAAATTTGAATTGTATGCTTTGGCTAAATTTGCTGTATTTTGATCAAAACTAAATACACCAACATTATCAAAACTATCTATTCTTCTGTTCAATAAGCTTAATGCGCTATTTGAACTTTCATTGTAATCATTTGAAAGTACGCTAACTGTTTCAAGTCCCAATTTGTTTTGTAATTGTTCTTTACTGAAAATATTAGGATCTTTGTAATAAGATGCAAATGCATATGCTAGACCGATTAACATTCCCAAGAACAATCCTATTGCTGTGTCCATTTTATTGACAAGTTGTTTGATTTTCTTCTTGGCATTAGGTGCATCAACGACTTGAATGTTATCTTTTTTCATCGTTTTTTTAGTCAAATCTGTAATAGCTTTTAATGATTCTTCCAATACTTTGTTAGTTTGTTCAGCGCTTTCACTTGAATATTCCATTTCAATAATTGATGTAGATGGAACGCTTTTTACTTTTAAATCTTTTCTTAAATCAGAAGAGCTAACACCATTTCCTACTTTTTCTGCTACTCTATCCAAAACAGAATTTGATTTAATCAATTGTTCAACATTTGAAACCAATTGTGTATTGATCATTGCGTCTACTTTGGAAACAACTGCTCCTTCTTTTTCAAAATCTTCTGGACTTCCCACCATTATTGAAACTTTTGATGAGTAAGAGTCCTTTCCCAAAACATTATTAAAAACATTTGTCAATAACGCACACACAAGCATTATTATTATAATGTGTGGCAATTTTCTAAGTATTGCTTGCCACGCTTCTTTTAAATTTAATTCTTCCAAGTTTATATCTCCTTAACTTTTTTATCTCTTTTACTCAATAACCACATTAAAACTATGCTCATAATCAATCCGTGATATAGAAGTCCTGTAAGCAAATCCACACTAATAAGATTGAACACAGGCACAATAGTTATCGCTATAGCTACCCACAAAGGCATTTTTTTGTATGAGATTTCATCCATAATTCCAATTAACCAACCAGTGATCGCAGAATAAGTTAACATTCCGTAAAAACCAAAGTTAGCGTATCCATTTGCGATAAATCCTGTATTAACCCATGTGTTTGGATGACCGTAATAAATCATCGAAATCAACGCCTGGATTGGATAATTATATGGATACAATTTTCCACCAAATACCCAAGATTTGTCTGTCAAATACACGAAATCAATATTTTTGAATGCATCATAATATCTGAAATGATTATCTGCAGTTACCATGAAAACACGCCTTACGATTACACTTATAGGTTGCCAATTATCCGTTATCAAATAAAAAGCTAAACACAAAAATGTAAGCCCCGCTAGTCCCATAGTCATTAAATTTCCAGTGTATTTGTTTCCCTTTACGATAGCTATAAAAATTACCAAAACTGGATAAAACAGCATTGATTTATGTGAAGTAAATCCAAAGAAAAATACTTGGCAAATCAATGTGATTACCGTTCCTAATTTTTTTCTATCCCAAAGGCAGAACACCAACAAAGTTGGGTTGATAATTTTACCATACCAGTTCATAAAATATGCAAATGGTCCTGGGAAGATTACTTCCGCAATTTCCCTTCTAGTGTCGTATACTTTTCTAAAATCGAAATTCAAATATTTTAGCCCGCCTCGCATTATTATCCAAGCAAACATCAATATTCCAACCAGTGCAAAAGCATAGACTATGAAATTTTCGTTGATTTTTTTATCAGAGAAAGATAATCTCAATTTAGGTGAATTAGCGAAAATTTGAATTGTATAAAACGATGCTATCAACATGTACATATATAATCTGGAGAAATCCTTATAAGGATATATATTTAAACATGGTATGATTATCAAAACATAAAATAGCATCAGATAAAAATCACTGACTCTCTCTACTTTATGCCTTATCGTATAACACATTATCACAACCAAAGCGTATGATTCTATCAATTTGTAAATATTTAAATTGTTCACAAGCCCCATGTATGAAAACAACGGACTTATTGCATAAGAATAACTCAAATCCAAAAACAATTTAAACATCAATGATAAAAACACAAAAAACCCTTTTGATTGGAACAATGCTTTTATATCATCAGTCATAAATTCCCCTTTTCATTTTTTTACTAAATTAGTATACCATAATTAAACGCGATAATAAACTAATTTACTTTATTTTTAGGGATTTCTCCTTTTTTAAATTGCATAATATTATCAAAAGTAAATTCTCCCATTTGAACTCTCGCAAGTTTAGTTGCATTTCCCACATGAGGCGCCAATAAAATATTCTTGGCATTTCTCAAATCTTCTGAAATTTTGGGCTCAAATTCGTACACATCCAATGCACAACCAGCAATTTCTCCATTATTTAATGCATTTATCAAATCTTGTTCGCTAATAACTTTGCCACGCGATGCGTTGATAAGATATGCTGATTTTTTCATTTTTGAGAATGCTTTTGCATCTATTAAGTGATGTAGTTTTTCGCTATAAGCTGTGTGTAAAGTTATTACGTCACTGTTTTCAAGTAAATAATCTAAATCTACTTGCTTTGCCCCATCAACTTCCTTTTTGCTACGATTGTAGAATATCACATCCATGTCAAACGCTTTGGCTTTTCTCATAACTTCAGTTCCAATTCTTCCAAGTCCGATTATTCCCAAAGTTTTACCTTCCAATGTTTCTCCCAAACCATACACAGGCTTCCAGCCTTCGAATGAATTATCATAACAATCAGAATTCATTTTTGTAATATTTCTGAGTAGATCTATCATCAAACCAAAAGTCAATTCTGCAGTCGATTTTGTAGATGCAGATGCCGGTGCGTTTGTGACAATTATTCCTTTTTCTTTTGCGTAATCAATGTCAACATTGTCAAAACCAGCGCCGTAATTTGCAATTATTTTCAAATTTTTAGCTGCATCGATAATTTCTGAATCGATTTTTTCACTCAAAGGACACACTAATCCTTCGACATCTTTTATTCTAGTTTTCAATTCTTCTTTTGACAAAAAGTCCAAACTATCGTGATAATCTACTTCAAAATTCTCTTCGTATTTTTTTATAATTTCTTCAGGGATTCTATTAGTAATCAAAACTTTCATTACATATCCTCCATTTTTATTGTAGTCATTTTTCTATTTTCAAACATCGCCAAATACTTTGCATCCACGCTTTTTAATAATTTGAAAGCATCATCAAAGTGATATCTGTAATAATTTTCATAGTGCGCATCGCTACCAACTGAGAATAATTTGCCCTTCATTTTCACGTATTTTTTGAGCGCAAATGTGTAATATTCTAAGTTGTCGTATTGGTACACGCTTCTAGTGTTAAGCTCCAAGGCTTTTTCATCATTAATGAGTTCTGCAAAAACTTTTGTCAAATATTCATCTACAATGTCCATATTTTTAGATTCCAATTTATTAAGTCTTAATGCGTAATCAATGTGTGTTAACACATCAAAATCCTTGAAATTATTCACAGCTTCCAGCATTTTTTCAAAATAATTTGTAAGAAACTCTCTTTGAGAGTAATCTTCTGGCTTTGGATTCATAAAATCTTTACCATTGAATTGATGAACTGACAAAAGTTGAATGTCATAATCTCTGCTGTTCACAGTGTTTTTGATTTTTTCCAAATTCTCAGTTGTGTATCCAATTTCTATTCCTTTTAAGATTTTTTGTGAACTTTTTTGGTTGTGTTCTTCAATCACTTTTACGTATTTGTCATAATCAATGTCCACATTCTCAACTCTACCATCATTATAGGTAAACCCATAATCCAAGTGTTCGGTTGTGATAATGTCACCTTTGACAAGCTTTAAATAATTCTCAAATTTTTCTTTACTATCGAATGAAAATTCCGTATGACAATGTTGATCTCTATAATACATATTACTCCTTAAATGAACGAAAAGATGCTAAATATTTAGCATCTTTTACAATTATCCTTCTACTATTTTAATACCGCTTGATGCTCCGATTCTATCTGCTCCATTTTCTATCATAGATAAAGCTTCTTCTCTAGAATGAATTCCACCACTTGCTTTTACCATAGCTTTGTCTCCAACAGTATCTTTCATCAATTTGACATCTTCTACTTTTGCTCCGCCTGTTGAAAAACCTGTAGAAGTCTTCACGAAATCAGCGCCGCACTTCACGGAGATTTCACAAGCTTTTTTCTTTTCTTCATCAGTTAATAAACAAGTTTCGATAATTACTTTCAAAACTTTTCCTTTTGTAGCATCTCTTACAGCTTGGATATCTTTTTCAACATAATCATAATCTTGTTCTTTTAATTTGCCGATATTGATAACCATGTCAATTTCATCTGCACCATCTTCGATTGCTGTCTTTGCTTCAAAAGCTTTTGATTTGATACTCATAGCACCAAGTGGAAATCCCACAACAGTGCACACCAAAACGCTTGAATTTTCCAAAGACTTTTTAACCAAAGATGTGTAACAAGAATTTACGCACACGCTTTTAAAATCATATTTAACTGCTTCATCGCAGATTTTTTTGATGTCAGCTGATGTTGCATCTGCTTTTAATAAAGTGTGGTCGATATATTTATTTAATTCCATATTATTCACCTAATTCCAATGCAATTTCCATCATTTTTGTAAATGATGTTTGTCTTTCTTCAGGAGTAGTTTGCTTATCTGAATGGAATGAGTCAGAAATTGTCAAAATAGTCAAAGCTCTTGCGTTGTTGGCTTTTGCTGTCAAATACAATCCGTAGCTTTCCATTTCAACTGCTAGCACGCCCATTTTTTCCCATTTTTTCCATTCTTCAGATTTTTGGTTGTAGAAAATATCTGCTGAGAATACATTTCCAACATGAACGTCGATGTTTTTTTCTTCTGCAACATTTACTGCTTTTCTCAACAAATCATAATCACAAATTGCAGAAAAAGTTCCTTCTAAATCGAATTGGTGAGCAAAATTGGAATCTGAACAACTTCCCATTGCTATTACGACATCGTACAAATCAAGGTCTTTGCTGTAAGCTCCTGCTGAACCAATTCTAATAAGATTTTCTACTCCGTATTCGTTGATAAGTTCGTAAGAATAAATTCCTATAGATGGAATTCCCATTCCAGTTCCCATAACAGAAATCTCTTTTCCTTTGTATTTTCCAGTGTATCCGAACATATTTCTAACTGCGTTGAATTGTTTTACATCTTCCAAGAAATTATCTGCAATAAATTTCGCTCTCAATGGATCTCCTGGCAATAAAACTGTTTTTGCGATATCTCCTTTTTTCGCTTCGATATGTGGTGTTGACATAATTACCTCCTAATAATTTACAATGACAACATCAAAAATTTTTCTGATATATTTTTGATTGCATTTTTCTTCTTAAACTGATTTTAACATTATTTCCACTTAAATAAGAGAGAAATCCTGTTTCTCTCTTATTATATCATCAATTTGAACATTTTTGCTATTTTTCAAATCCTGGAACTAATAATCCGTAGTTGCCATCTTTTCTCTTGTAAACAACATTTACATTATTAGTTTTTGAATCCAAGAACACAAAGAAATCATGATCGATTAATTCCATTTGCATGATAGCTTCTTCCTTGTCCATTGGTTTGATTCCGAATTCTTTTGTCTTAACTATTGCACCTGTTGGGATTTCTTTGTCGTTGTTTTCTTCGTTTTCTTCAACAGCTTCAAATCTTATTGAATTACTTTCTGTAAATCTCTTTTGTAATTTTGTTTTGTGTTTTCTTATTTGTCTTGCTAACGCGTCTTCAACTTTGTCGATAGCTGTTTTAATATCTTCGTTGGATTCTTCCGCTCTTAAAACAACTCCTTTATCTAAAATCATAGTGACTTCAACTCTCGCTTTGTCCTTTTCTTTTTTGAATACTACACGAGCTTGTTGTTCGTCATGGAAATATTTATCTAACTTGTGTAATTTAGATTCTGCCATTTGTTTCAAATCATCAGTCAATTTGATATCTTTTGTTACATAATTAAGTTTCATAAAATTCCTCCTGTTTATGAATTAAGAAATAATTTCTTATTTTCTTATTCTATATATACCCAATTTACATTTTTGCAAACGATACTAATCACTAAATCCAAAAATCAAAAAAACTTCCCCTTACAAATTTTCATTTGCTCTGGGGAAGTTTTCATTATTTGATATATTTGTCAATAATGTTGATTACTTCTTCAATTTTTTCATCTGCATTATCATTTTCTATTGCATGTTTAACACATGTTCTCATATGCCCGTTTAAAATATCGATATTCGCTTTTTTCAATTGACCAATACAACTTAAAATCTGAGTGGAAATATCCACGCAATATCTATCCTCTTCAATCATATTTACAATCGCATCGAGTTGTCCACGAACAGTTTTGATTTTTTTGAGGGCTTTTTGTTTGTGTTCTGTCATTATTTCACAATAGCCTCAAATCCTATTTCATCGATAGCTTTGATGATATCATCTTCATTAAAATCGCCTTCAACTACTGCTTTTTTGTCTTCTAATGAAACATTTACATCTGTAACTCCATCGACTGATTTACAAGCCTTTGTCACTGATTCTACACAATGATTGCACACCATATCCAATACTTCAAATTCTTTTTTCATTATTTTTCCTCCTTAAAATTTTTAATTCTCAACGAATTTGTAACTACAGTTACCGAACTGAACGCCATTGCAGCACCTGCTATCATTGGATTCAAAAATCCAAATGCAGCAATCGGAATACCAACAACATTGTAGAAAAACGCCCAGAATAAATTTTGTTTTATGGTTTTAATTACCCTGTGACTTAATTTTATCGCAGTATTAACTTTATTTAAATCGCCATTTATAATTGTGATGTCACTCGCCTCAATCGCAACATCAGTACCAGTTCCAATAGAAAATCCAACATCACTTGTCGCAAGCGCTGGAGCATCGTTTATTCCATCTCCAACCATTCCTACTTTTTTGCCTTGATTTTTCAAATCCAACACTTTATCTGATTTGTCTTTTGGCAAACATTCTGCTATCACATGGTCGATGTTAGCTTTTTCTGCGATATGTTTTGCAGTATTTTCGCTATCACCAGTTATCATATATACATCGATATTATCGTCTTTTAACTTTGAAACAGCTTCTGGTGAGGATTCTTTTATTTTATCTGCAATCAAAATATATCCGTAAAATTCATCGTTCTTTCCAACAAGCACAACTGTATTTCCTTGAGATTGATATTTTTGAATATCTACATTGACATCAATATTATTGTCTCTCATCAATTTTTCATTGCCAATATAGTAATTGTCATTATTTATTGTAGCTGAAAGTCCTTTACCAGTAATCGAATCGAAATTTTCAACTTTATAGAACTCCGAACTATTTTTTTCATATTCTTTAACCACAGCATCTGCAAGTGGGTGCTCTGAATTTTTTTCAATTGAGGATACAATTTTTAAGAAGTCTGTATCTTTTGATTGGTAATCTACAACTTCTGGTTTACCATTTGTTATTGTTCCTGTTTTGTCCAAAATAACTGCATCGATTTTGTTTGCAGTTTCTAAAACTTCAGCACTTTTTATTAGAATTCCAAGCTCTGCGCCTTTGCCGCTTCCTACCATAATAGCTGTAGGAGTTGCAAGTCCCAATGAACAAGGGCACGCTATTACAAGAACTGAAACTGAATTTAACAACGCTCTGTCGAATTGTTTTGTCACAAAATAAGTGATGACGAATGTAATAACAGCGATTACAATAACAATGGGTACAAAAACAGATGAAATCTTGTCTGCTAGTCTTTGAATTGGCGCTTTGTTGGATTGTGCATCTTCCACTAATTTCACGATTTGACTTAGAACTGTATCTTCGCCAATTTTTTTCGCTTCAAATACAAATGATCCATTTTTATTAATCGTAGAACCTATACATTCATCTCCGACTTGTTTTTTCACTGGCATTGATTCCCCAGTAATCATCGATTCATCAACTGATGAACTTCCCTCAACAATTATTCCGTCGACGGCGATTTTTTCTCCTGGCTTTACGAGAATTTTATCTCCAACCATTACATCTTCAATATCAGTTTCGATAGTTTCCCCATTTTTTATTACGTTAGCTTTTTTCGCTTGGAGTCCCATTAATTTACTTATAGCATCAGTAGTTCTAGTCTTCGCTCTTTTTTCGAAAACTTTTCCGAGTAAAATCAAAGTGATAACAACAGCAGACGATTCAAAATACAATTGGTCAGATCCTATTAATACATGATAAATCGAGTAGAAGTAGGCAGCACTTGTTCCCAAAGCTATGAGAACATCCATGTTAGCTCCTCCACCTCTTAGTGATTTATACGCATTCACATAATATCTTCTTCCAATGTAGAATTGAACCACAGTTGCCAACGCCCATTGAAAATATCCATTATTTAAAATCGTGTGAACTCCTGCCATGTGAAAAAACATCGCTGAAAACAAAGGAATTGAAAAAATCGCAGAAATTATAAAATCACGTTTCAATTTTTCGTATTCAGTTATATTTTTTTCGTTAGCTATTTTATTGTCTGTTTTTATTTCTGCAGAATATCCTGCTTTGTCAACTAATCTTTTTACTTCAGAATTGGTCTTGTATCCCTCATAAAAACTTACTGTAAGTGAGTTTTGCAACAAATTTACGTTAACATCTTTGAAATTATTTTTATTCAAAACCTTCTCTATTCTAGATGCACATGATTGACAACTCATTCCTTCGATATCAAACTTCGATGTCTTTACCGGAACATCATATCCCGCTTTCTTTATTTTGCCTACGATAGTTTCTATATCGTATCCTTCTTTTAATTTCAAATATGCGTATTCTTGAAGCAAGTTCACGTTAACTGTGTCGATATATTCGTATTTACTTAAAACTTTTTCTATTCTAGCCGCACATGATTCACAGCTCATGCCTTGTATTTTTAATTTTATTTCTTCCATTTTTCTCCTTTCTATCCCCCCTACTGGTGGTATGGTTATTATATAATATTTAAAATACTTTGTCAAAGATTTGGATTTGGATTATAATATTCATAATAAAATATGGAGGCAGATTATGGATTGGAAAAATTATGAAAATTTAAGCATGTTATCTGATTTCTACGAATTTACAATGATGAATGGATATTTGGAAAACAATATGGAAGATGAATATGCTTATTTTGATTTGTATTTTAGAAGAATTCCAGACAACGGAGGATTTGTCATCGTTGCAGGATTAGAAGAGGTGGTTAAATATATTCAAAATTTGAAGTTTGACGAAAAAGACATCGAATATTTCAAAAGCAAGAATATGTTCAGCGAAAAATTCTTAGATTATCTTAGAAATTTCAAATTTGAATGCGATGTGTGGGCAATGCCTGAAGGTTCAGTTGCATTTCCTAACGAACCTTTGATGATAGTTCGTGGACCTGCTCCACAAGCGCAATTGATAGAAACTTTCGCGCTTTTATCAATCAATCATCAATCATTGATTGCAACTAAAACGAATAGAATTGTTCATGCAGCTGAAGGAAGAGTTGTTATGGAATTTGGCGCAAGACGTGCGCAAGGTGTGGATGCTACAGTTCTGGGTGCAAGAGCAGCTTTCATAGGTGGTGCTACTGCTACAAGCAATACTTTGACAGATATCACTTACGACGTGCCAGCTTTTGGTACAATGGCTCATTCATGGATTATGATGTTTGATTCAGAATACGAAGCTTTCAAAAAATACGCCGAAATTTTCCCAAATTCTTGCTCACTTTTAGTGGACACTTACAACGTTTTAAAATCCGGTGTTCCAAATGCGATAAAAGTTTTCGACGAAGTTTTGAAACCTCGTGGAATTAAGAATATGTCCATCAGAATTGACAGTGGTGACCTTGCTTATTTATCAAAACAAGCCCGTAAAATGTTGGATGATGCTGGATATGAAAACTGCCAAATCATGGCAAGTAATTCACTTGATGAATACACAATCTCTGATTTGATTGAACAAGGAGCAAAACTAGATGGATTTGGCGTTGGCGAAAGATTAATAACTGCAAAATCAGATCCAGTTTTAGGCGGCGTGTACAAATTATGTGCGGTTGAAAAACCTAACGGAGAAATAATTCCTAAGATTAAAATCAGTGAAAATATCGAAAAAATTACAACTCCTGGATTCAAAACAGTTTACAGAATTTACGACAAGAATAGCGGCAAAGCAGAAGCTGATTTGATAACTCTTCACGATGAAAAAATCGACGAATCAAAGGATTTGGAAATCTTCCACCCTATTCACACTTGGAAGAGAAAAACATTAACCAACTTCACAACAAAAGAATTGTTGGTTAGAGTGTTTGACAAGGGAGAATTGGTGTACGACCTTCCAACATTAGATAAAATAATCGAAAGAAAAAATGAACAAATTGCTGAACAATGGGAAGAAGTAAAAAGATTTGAACATCCTCATTTGTTCCACGTCGATTTGTCACAAAAATTGTGGGATATAAAATACAATTTATTAATGCAAAGCAAATAGTAAATTTAGCACAACCATAAAATTTAGGTTGTGCTTTTTTTGCAATTAAAAATCCACATGCATGACATGTGGATAAGATTTAGATATCGTATTGTACTAAAGTATTGATGTAATAATTTTTGTTAACATCTCTTCCGCCAAGTTCAGTAAGTTCAATCAAAAATTCCATAGCAGTGATCTCGCCACCGTTTTTTTCAACTAACTTAGCTACTGCATTCACAGTTCCACCTGTTGCCAATAAGTCGTCAACTATAGCAACTTTGTCGCCTTCATGAATCGCGTCTCTGTGTACTTCTAATTTGTCGGTACCATATTCCAAATCATAAGAATACTCTGACACTTCTCCAGGAAGTTTTCCAGGTTTTCTAACAGGAACAAATCTAACTCCAAGCGCATACGCTACAGCTGAGCCGAACAAGAATCCTCTAGCTTCTGGAGCTGCTATCACAGTTATGTCTTTGTCTTTTAAGTCTTCTACCATAAGGTCTACTGCGTGTTTATAGGCATCTTTGTCGTTTAACAATGTAGTAATATCTTTGAATGAAATTCCTTCTTTTGGAAATCCGTCTATAACTCTAATTTTCTCTTTTAAATCCATTTTCATCACCGTTTCTTTTTTACTGTATTATCTACATCTATAGTATACCATATTGTGAGATTTGTTTGTTGTTAAATTATTTTTAGTTTTCTAAATCGTTATGTTTTTTATTTAAAAATTTTGTCAAAATATTTTATTTACAACTATATTTATATATGTTACGATATGTTTGGAGAGTGATGTAATGGACAGTTCGAGTGTCTCGCAAATAATTGCGTTAGTGTTCTTGGTTGCAATGTCCTCCGTATTTTCATCAAGTGAAACGGCGATAACATCTGTAAGCAAAATAAAAGTTCGACAATTAGACCAAAAAGATAACAAAAATGCACATTTACTGAAGAAACTGCACGATAATATGCAAACTACCATATCTACTATTTTGATAGGTAACAACATTGTAAATATCGCAGCGAGTTCTATAGCTACAATTTTATTCACAAATATTTTTCATCAAAACGGAGCTTTGATATCTACAGTTGTAATGACTGTTTTTGTGTTGATTTTTGGAGAAGTTTTACCAAAAACAATTGCACAATACAAAAACAAATCTGTAGCATTAAAGTTTTCAAGGTTTATTTATTTTCTGACTTTAGTTTTCAAACCAATTGTAAAAGTATTAAACCTCTTAACTCGTTTGATAATCAAGCTTTTCGTTGGAGAAGACGAAGATAGTTCGACACTTACCGAAGAAGAACTAAAAACTTTGGTGGAAGTTAGTGAAGAAGAAGGCGTACTTAAAAATCAAGAAACTGAAATCATGATAAATGCGTTGGAATTAAAGGAAACTCTAGCAGTTGATATTATGACTCCAAGAACTAGCATGGCATCAGTTGATATTGAAGATGCAGAGAGTGATTTGAAGGAAATTATCAAAAATATTACTTATTCTAGAATTCCAGTCTATGAAGGCAGCATCGACGATATTATAGGCGTTCTTCACATAAAAGAATTAGCGCACAAAATCATCGAAGATGACCGAGATTTTAAAGTCAGAGATATCCTAAAACCAGCATTTTATGCTTATGAATACATTCCAGTAGTGGATTTGTTCAAACAAATGAGAACTAAAAATATTTCCATCAGTATAATTATCGATGAGTACGGTGGAACTAGTGGAATTGTAACGATGGAAGATATTTTAGAAGAACTTGTCGGAGAAATCGACGATGAATACGACAACGAAAAAGAAGTAACTAAACTTAGCGACAATGAATACTTAGTCGATCCTGAAATGAGAATTGATGAAGTAAACGAAAGATTTGACCTTGACATTCAAAGCGACAAATTCGATTCAATCGGAGGATTTGTAATAGAATTATTGGACAGAATGCCTAAATCAAAAGATGAGGTTGAATTTGAAAACTTGAAATTCGTCGTAGTTAATGTTGATAAAAGAAAAATTACACAACTAATGATAGTATTCAAATAATTTGCTCTCACGAGATTCGTGAGAGTTTTTTTTTGTGGGAAAAGTTCCAAATATAATAGCATAAACAAAAAGTAGAAAATCATTTTTGCACGAACATCTGACTACATAAATTAGTGATTTCAAAATCTCGAACTACTAAAATCCAAAACTCGAGCAAGGCTCTCAAACAGTTGGATTTTTAACGTAGTTCTTCGATGAGAAATCACAATAATTTATTCCGTATGATATTCTTAGCAAAAATGTAATCTACTTTAATTTTTTTAATACTTTATTGTTTCCCTATTCCCAACGCCTCTTTTGCCAATTCATCAGCCATATCGTTATAAGTATCGTTGGAGTGACCTTTAATTTTTACAAAATTAATATCGATTTGAGGCTTTATTTCGTCGATAAATTTCTTGTAGCTTTTGGTTAAATTATTGTTTGTTTTCCAGTCGCCATTAGCCCAACTTTCAATCCCTTGATAATCATAAAAAATCGTGATTTTGTTCATTTTAAGTTCGACTGCTTTTTTAATTGCAAATACCGACCCACTTACTTCTCCCGATACATTTCTATGAGTTGAGAATTCTGATTTGGGAAATTTTTGATTGAATTTGTCGATTTTACTATTGTGAAACAACACACAACCAAAACTATATTCTCCCGTATCTTTTTTAAATGATCCATCTACATAAGCCACACACTCATTTTCATTTAAGTTATCAATGGACGCTACTTTTTTATTATCTTCGCCATTTATAAAATTATCTGCCTCTTCTTTTGTCTTAAAAGATTTGAAAATCGCTCCCTTAAAACCATTTACTTGTTGTTGGCACTCTGACCAACTATTGTATATCCCAGGATTTCTCCCAATTTTTACTGCATAAAATTTACTCATTACATACCCACACGCTCAAAGTTCCGGCTCCCACTTCAAAACCCCCGAATCCTTGATTATCAATTACAATTTCATTAGAATTTGTTCCAGTGATTTCCGTATACTTTTTACCTGCATTTTCCTTTCCTACATTCATTCTCAAAGTGTTGATGTCACCCGTGCTGATTACAACAGCCATTGGATTGTGAAAATCATCACCGTGTCTAATCCAACCTATCAAATTTTCACTTTCCATATAATCTGTCTGTTCTCCAAATGCGTAGTGTTTTCTGATGTACATCAAATTATCTAAAATATCCTTTTGCCCTTCGATATTAAATTCTCCACCTATTTTATAATAATCACCATAAAACACGCAAGGATATCCGTCTTTTCTGAGCAAAATCAAGCCGTATGCAATCTTTTTGAACCAAGGTTCAACAAATGATTCCAACGATTGACCAGGTTCGCTGTCGTGATTATCCACGAATGTAACAGCAATTGCCGGATGTTCTTTTACCAAAGTATTGTCGAAAATTTTTCTCATATCAAATTTATCGCCCATTTTTGATGCAGAATACATATTAAAATGAAGTGCCACATCAAACAAATCCACATCGTATTTCGTATCGTACAAATAATGATTGGTGTTGTCCTTATCTTGTAACCAATATTCACCGAAAAAATAAAAATCGCGATTAACAACTTTTTGTATATGTTTGGTGAAATCAATTATAAATTCATCATCAATGTGTTTAAGCGCGTCGTATCTGAAGCCGTCCACATTAACATAATTCACAAACCATTCTCCCCATCTAAAAAGCTCATCTTTAACATCAGGATTTTTATGGTCAATATCTGCAAACATCAAATAATCGAAATTCCCTTTTTCGTTGGAAACATTCTTGCTAAATCCTTTGTTTTCTCCAGCGACTTCAAAAATTGCTTTCTTTTGTTGTTTATTATCAAAATCAACTCCATTAAAATGTTGGAAATGCCACACGAACTCAGAATATTTTCCGTTCCTGCCCTTAAAATCAAATCCAGTCCATGCTTCAATATCATAAGCATCAGTAATTCTTTTCGTCCTGTCGTTAGGATCCACTTCATAAGCCTTAAAAGTTTCTGAGAAATCAGCTCCAGCTTTGTGATTTAAAACTACATCTGCATACACTTTTATATCATTTTCGTGCAAAACTTCGATTAGTTTTTTCAATTCTTCTACAGTTCCGTATTTTGTACGCACAGATCCTTTCTGATCAAATTCTCCCAAATCGTACAAATCATACACACCATAGCCAACATCATTAGTTCCTGTTGCTTTAAACATTGGAGCAAGCCACAACGCATCAATACCTTTTTCTTTTAAATTTTTCGCTTCTCTCGTTAAATTTTTGTAATAATTTCCATCATCTGGTAAGTACCACTCAAAAGCCTGCATCATTATTTCGTTTCCCATTTGTTCCTCCTATTAATTGTAAGAAATTGCTTTATATTGTATAATCTAATAAGATTATAACATTAAAATGATAAGAATAAGGAGAATAAATGCAATATTTAGTCGGTAGAAATCCTGTTATGGAAGCTTTGGAAATGGATATGGGAGTAACCAATCTATACATACAAAAAGGCGAATTAAAAGGATTTATTAAAAAAATAGAAAAAAAAGCTTACGATATGGGAATTAAAATCGAATATGTCGATAAAAAATACATCGAAAAATTCGCAGAAAACACTGCTCATCAAGGTGTTATGGCAAAAATGCCAAGTTTCGGATATTCAAGCATTGATGAAATGATAATTTACGCCAAAAAAAGAAACGAAGATCCATTTTTGATAATTTTGGACGAAATAACAGATCCTCACAATTTGGGTTCCATCATTAGAACTGCAGAAGTTGCAGGATGCCACGGAGTTATAATTCCAAAACACCGAGCTTGTGAAGTCAATGCAACTGCAATCAAAACAAGTGCAGGTGCTGTTTTCAATATCAAAATCGCACGTGTAACCAATATAACCACGACAATTAATTATTTAAAAGAACATAACATATGGATTTATGGGGCTTGTGGCGAAGCTTCACAAACTCACACACAAGCTAACTTGAAAGGACCTATCGGCCTTGTAATCGGAAACGAAGGCAAAGGAATTTCGAGATTAGTCAGAGAAAATTGTGATCAGTTAATTAAAATCCCTATGTATGGAAAAACAGAATCACTCAACGCATCAAATGCTGCGAGCATTCTAATTTATGAAGTCATACGCCAAAGGTATGAAAAATAAACAAATTTATCTTTATGTCGATGGTTATAATATAATAAATGCATGGCCTAATTTGTACAAATTATCAAACGATGTGGACTTGGATAGCGCTCGTGAAGAGCTCATTGATATAATGAAAGAGTATCAAAATCTAAGTGGAGAACAAGTTTATGTAGTTTTTGATGCTTATCTTGTAAAAGGTGGAATGAGCATTGAAGAAAAGCGTGATAATTTGACGGTGGTTTACACAAAAGAACACGAATCTGCAGACCGATACATTGAGAGAAAAGTCAACGATATGAAAAAGCACGACAAAATGTATGTGGCAAGCAACGATGGGATGATTCAACGAATTATTTTATCGCGTGGAGGAATTAGAATTAGTGCCAATGAACTTTGGAAAAATTATCTAACTTTAAAAGAAAACCTCAGAAGATCTAAGCTAAGGAAAAGAAAACAATCTACTGAAAATATTGTTACTATAGATGATGAAATTTATCAACAATTAGAAAAACTTCAAGATGAAATAAAAAAACAAAACTAGGTTATGTGACCTAGTTTTGTTTTTTAACATAAGGAGATACCCATTTAATGGATAAAATGAAAACGTTATTAACTGTTTTTATTATATCACCCTATATATAAATTGTCAAAATTTAAAATTAAATTTCCACCATTTATTCTTGTTTATCTTTCTCTATCAAGTTTTTTATTGCTTCAATTGCAACTTTAATGGCTACATCAGTATCATGACACACAGGATTGTCTAAGTGTTTTTTCTCACGTTCTTGGTTTGCTACAACCAAAAAACAAGATCCACATCTTACTCGAAGGTAATTTGCAACTACAAAAAGAGCTGCCGATTCCATCTCACTTGCCAATGTGCCAAGCCTTTTCCAAGCTTCCCATTTGTTTAATAAATCGTATGACACAGGCATTTTTTCTGGCTCGTGTTGTCCATAAAAGCTGTCTTTGCATTGAACAACACCAACGTGGTAATGTTGTCCTAAATCTTTTGAAGCTTTTACCAAAGAATTTGTCACATCTAAGTTAGCAACTGCTGGAAATTCTATAGGAGCGTATTCTTTACTCGTTCCTTCAGCTCTTATTGCAGAACTTGCTATAACCACATCAGAACTTTTGATATCTTCTTGAATTCCTCCACAAGTTCCAACTCTTATAAAAGTATCTGCACCTGCTTTGACAAGTTCTTCCATCGCAATTGCTGAAGACGCACCTCCGATTCCAGTGCTAGTTACGGAAACTTTTTCTCCATTTATAGTTCCAGTGTATGTTACATATTCTCTATGATCTGCTACTAATTTTGCATCGTCAAAATACTTTGCAATTTTTTCGCATCTTTTTGGATCTCCTGGAAGGATTACATACTTCCCTACATCTCCATTTTTAATATTCAAATGATATTGAACGCCTTCTTCTGCGTATTTCATAAAATCACCTCTTTTTTATCTATATTACTAGTATATACTAATTTTAGATAAATAGCATTATTGAGCGTTGATTTTTATGTAATTTGTGCGATAAATTATTTTTTTGAAGAAAATTCCTACAATTGTATTTAAAATTGAAGTCGGTAAACATACTGCTAAGAACATCGACGGTAGTAGATTTGTAAAGTTTTCAGTACCCATTCCCATTGGAATTGCAAGAGATAAAAATACAAATCCACTTGTAAAAGTTCCTATCGCAAATATGAGATTGGATTTTCTGCTGGTTTTTCCCATCAATTTGAACAAATAAAACACAATAATTCCTGAAACTAATTTATCAATTATGTTTGGAAGCTGTCCCATTGGGAAACTTGTTGTAAAAGCTGCAATTGTCCCTGCAAACAAACTCAACACAAAAGCTTCTTTTACATTATCCATAAATAATAATGCCAAAAACATCATTACTAATAAAAAATCTGGCTTTACTCCCATAAACAACGCAGGTGTAACGTAATGAAGCAATAATCCTACACTTAAAAATATCGAACTTACTGTTAATTTTTTTGAATCCATAATATCTTCCTTTCTTTTTCATAAAATTTTTCTCTTCTAAAATCATTTCATAAGTTCATTTCATTACACTCACCTGCCTTTATAATAAAAAAACACCTGTTCCCTAAAAGGAACAAGTGTCAAAACTCGCGTTACCATCCTAATTTATGTGCAAAAATGCACACATCTCTTTCAGATACTTCCATATCCTATCCCTGTAAAGTGAGAATCACTTTTTGAACTACTATTTTTCATTCAAAATTCAGATAACCCCATTCATATAAACTTCCCTTAGAAATTCACACCAACCATTTCCTCTCTTGAAGTTTCATTTATACTACTATCTTATCTATTGAATTTAATATTTTTAAATATTTTCTAATATTATATCACAAATAAAATAATTTACAAGTTATAAAACAGTTTTAAAATTAACATTTACCAAATCTTTTATAGAATTGTAAATCAAAGTTCTATCCAAAACTTCATCCAAAAACTCTTGTAATTCTTCTCCTTCATAAAATGAGAAGAAATAAATGTCAATATTGATTTTATTAATAATACTCTTATCTTCAAAACCGATAACATTTAACAGATACATCGGATTGTCGATATCTAAGTTCACCTTAGCTTCGATATCTTGCAATATAGTGTTTCTTTTCTTCGCAACTCTCATCATAGTCAAAATCAACTCTGAAACGATGGAGCTTACGAAGAAATCAATTGATGTGAATTCTTCTTTTTCTGAATCAAATGAAATAGATGAGTCCACAGGAATACATGATTTTTCGTTGTAAACTTTAACCAAATCATCGGATACAATAGCTCTGAAACTCTTTTGGAATGAATTTATATCATCATTCATATTCTTTCCTCAATTTATTTCTAGCATCAATCATCGATTGTAGTTTTTCTCTTATGTGGTCGTATTCATTTACTGGTCTATTGGAGAATGTAGCAAATCCACAGTCTGGGTTTAGCCATAATTTATCCTTGTCGATAAATGTAAGAGCTTCCTTGGCTCTTTTGTAAATTCCATCTGTATCTTCCTTATCATCCAATCTTGGATTTAACACTCCAAGTCCCAAAATCACTTTGTTGTTGATTCTTTCATCAGCTAGTAATGCTTTTAATTCCCCAGCTCTTGGAGTAGAAAATTCTAACGCCAATAAATCAGCATTGATATCTGCAAACAAATCTAAAAGAGGAGTATAAGGTCCTGTCAGTAAAATACTTTCGTTTTTACTCCAGTTTCCACGACACACGTGAAGTGAACAGATAGATTTGTCCCTATCGACACTATCCATCACACTTTTTATCAAATGTGTGGCAAACTTCAATTCTTCAGTTGGATCTTTTCTAGTTGACAAAGATGCACACATGAAAGTTCTTGGTTTGCCTTCAGTGAACACAATTTCTGTAAGAACTGGTTCATCAAATTGAATTACATCTACTCCGATTTCTTGAAGATTTTTGATTTCTTTTCTGTAAATATCAATTACATCTTCTCCCAAATCTTCCTTACTGTCGTAGTATTTGGAACTAACATTTGCAAGCCACATACTTCTTGTAACCAAGTAAGGGCCAGGCATTGTAATCTTAACAGGCTTATCAGTCAATGATTTCAAAAGTTTTAATTCTTCTGATACAATGTCTCCTTTATATTCCAATTTGCCAGTACAAATAGCGTTCTTAATAGATGTAGCAGGAACATCCAATGTCGTCAAAATATTTTCGAACTCTCTTTTATCATCGACGTAATCTAGCATTTCGGCCATACTCATTTGAGTTACTCCACCTAGTTTTTCAGAAATAAAAGATACGTAATTATCTCTTTCTATTTCTCCACTTGTGATTACATCGATATCCAAATCTTCTTGTAATTTTACAACTTCTTTAGTCTTATCATATACCAATTTTTCGTAGTCAGAAAGGCTAATCATATTAGCCTTTAACATCCTACGAGCTTTCATTATTTCGTCTCCTCTTGGCATAGATCCTATCAAAGAGGTATTGAATAATTTATTGTTCACTATTGAATTCCTTTAAGAAATTTCCTAAATATTCATTAGCTTCAGTAATTTGTTTGAAACCTTCTCTTCTACCAGGAATCCATTGTTTTAATCCTTCAAGATCCATGATTTCTTTTTCTTTTTCGTTGTTGTAATCCATCTTGAACATAATGTCATCAAATGCTTTGATGTCTTCATCAGAAACTTCAGGATTGAATGTAAATATACAATGATCAAAGTTATCAGTTTTATCTAAAACTTCAACTTCATTTTTGTCTAGTGTACCATCACTAATCCAAGCATCATAATTTGTACTTAAGCAGAATGATGCATCAACTTCTCCATTAACCATAGCAATCATGCTATCTTTTTCTCCACCAACGTGGTCTCCATGTAAGCCAACACCGATATCAAATCTTTTTTCAGTGTAATCTTTACCATATTCTATACCATTTTGGTGTAAATAGTTTATAGGAATAAGTCTTGCTTGTGGAGAATCAATAGCCCCAAATCCTATTGTTTTGCCCTTTAAATCAGAAACTTTTTCAAAATTTCCCTTTTTAACTACTAGATAAGTTTTCTTATCTCTATCAGTATCTCTCATACATCCGATCTTATCTTTTCCGTCAGATCTCAAGTGAGCGTCTAAATGTGCTAATGGGGAATTCCATGCTCCATCAATTTCTCCATTCATTAAAGCATCTACTTGTAGTTTGTAGTCTTTGAAGAATACTCCTTCGATTTCTGCTCCATTTTCCTTGAAAAATTCTTCAATCATTTCCCATATTACTGTAACTCTTGGAGCGTAAATAACTGCACCTATTTTTAATTTTTTCATTTAATTCCTCCTATTTTATTTACTTGATAAAGATTGTCCTAACATAACATGCAACACATCTAAAGATGGTGCCATAATTTGTCCAGCGTAAGCATCTCTCATCAACTTTTCAATTTCAGTCTTTCTATTGTAACTAATTCCTCCACCCACTCTCATTGCAAGAGTTGAGGATTCCATCGCATGTTCAATTGCAATAACTCTGGAAGCTATGATTTTTTGTAAAGCATCTTCATCATTTCTATCTAATGCTTCGGCTGCATCTTCTGCTAATGTTCTTGAACTTTGTGCTTTCGAGTAAATCTTGGACAAATACATTTGAACAATTTCTATATCTGCTAAACATCTTCCATCTGGATACTTTCTATTTTTTGCATGATTTGTTGTGATTTTTGATAATCTAATATTTAAGCCAGAATATACGCTAGCTAGACCTAATAGGAAAAACTTAGTAACTATTTTAGAAACTTCAGGACCTTCTCCTTCCACTCCTAATCTATTCATGTCTGTTAACTTAACATCTTCGAGTTTCATTGGGCATGAAACATTTCCTCTCATTCCAACTCCATCCCAATATTTCATATTGAAACTCAATCCTTCAGATTCCAAAGGAACTGTCCAATAAGTAGTCTTACCTTCAAAATCACATGATTTACTCAAGAACAAATAATAACTAGCAAACGTAGCAGTAGTTACCATTGACTTTGTTCCGTTAAATACAAAATAATTTTCATCTTTTATGCAAGTTGTTTCTGGATTACCAAAGTGAGTTCCTGTTCCAAATTCAGAATTAGCCAATGCCAAATACTTATTGTGATTGACTACATCATCCACAACTTTTTCATACAAATCTTTTTGTCCACATTTAATTACAGCATTCAATGCTACATTATGCATCATATAACATAATGCAGCTGACGGATTATACTCAGCAAAAGCCATAATTACTTTTTGGTGTTCCTTCGCTCCTTTGCCAAGTCCATCCATTTCTTCCGGAACCAAAAGTTTTAAAAAACCTTCTTCTCCCATTTTTTCAAATGCTTCTTTTGGAAATGAACAATCCACGTCTGAATTTTTCCCAGCCGTTTCTAAATAATTTTTCGCAAACTCTTTTGCTTGTTTGTAAATATCCATAATTTCTACCTTTTTATTGACATTTGTGTCCTATTTACTTGTTTTCTGTCGCTAAAATACCACCTAACATTACATGGAGAACATCCAATGATGGTGCCATAATTTGTCCAGCGTAAGCATCTCTCATCAACTTTTCTATTTCAGTCTTCTTATTATAAGTGATTCCGCCGCCAACTCTCATTGCAAGTGTAGCTGAGTTCATTGAATTTTCAATTGAAGTCACTCTTGCTGCTATAATTTTTTTAAGCATATCTTCGCTATTATTAACTATAGCTTCTGCTGCATCTTCTGATAGTGTTCTTGCGCTTTGTGCCATTGAATATATCTTAGACAAATACATTTGAACAATTTCAATATCTGCTAAGCATTTTCCATTTGGATATTTTCTACTTGTAGCGTATTTATTAGTAATGTTTGATATTCTAATATTTAAACCAGCATATACACTAGCAAGTCCAAGTAAAAACATCTTTGTTACAACACTTGCGACTTCATCTGCTCCGCCTTCTTCTCCTAATCTGTAATCAGATGTCAACTTAACATTGTCAAATTTCATTGGACAAGAAACATTTCCTCTCATTCCAACTCCATCCCAATATTCCATATTGAAACTCAAACCTTCAGATTCCAATGGAACAACCCAATATGTCGTTTTCCCTTCAAATTCAGCTGATTTACTGTTATATTGATAATAACTTGCATAAGTTGCACTTGTTACCATTGATTTAGTACCCTTGAACACATAGTCATCTCCATTTTTAGTACAGGTCATTTCTGGATTACCAAAATGTGTTCCACTACCAAATTCTGAATCAGCCAACGCCATAAATTTATTATTTTCAACGACATCTTTTACTATTTTATCAATTAAAGTTTTTTGACCATAATCCAACACTCCACTGATTCCAACATTATGCATCATATAGCATAATGCTGCAGATGGATTGTATTCAGCAAATGCCATTGTAACTTCTTGATGTTCTTTTGCTCCTTTGCCAAGTCCGCCCATTTCTTCAGGAATCAAAAGTTTTAAAAATCCTTCTTCTCCCATTTTTTCAAATGCTTCTTTTGGGAAAGTGCAATCCTTATCAGATTTTTTTCCTTCTTCTTCTAAATATTTTTTTGCAAATTCTTTTGCTTGTTCGTAAATACTCATTAAATCTCCTACAATAGTGGTTGACCTGTTATAGCTTTACCTAACCAAACGTTAAGAACGTCTAGTGATGGAGCCATAATTTGTCCAGCGTAAGCATCTCTCATTAATCTTTGGATTTCAGATGCACAGTTGTAAGTCTTACCTCCACCTACTCTCATTGCAAGTGTTGAGGATTCAATTGCATTTTCGATAGCAGCAACTCTTGCTGCGATAATCTTGCAAACTGCGTCTTCTTCACCAGCAACTAAAGATCTAGCTGCTAATTCTGTAAGAGCTTTTGCACTCATACCATTAGCATAAATCTTAGCTAAGTGAACTTGAACTGTTTCAATGTTAGCTAAACATTGTCCTGAAGGGTATTTTCTCTTTAATGCGTAATCATTAGTAACTTTTGATAATCTTAAGTTCAATCCAGTGTATACACTAGCTAAACCTAAAATGAAATATGGGGCAACTACGTTAAATACTTGGTCAACACCTGAACCTTCTTCGCCGATTCTGTTAACTTCGTCTAATTTAACATCATTCATAGTCATTGGACATGAAACATTACCTTTCATACCAATACCTTTCCAGTGACTCATCTTGAATTCTAATCCTTCTGATTCTAATGGAATTAACCAGTTGTTGATGTCTCCTTCTTTTTCAGTTGATGGAGTCAAAATTAAGTAGTAGCTTGCATGAGTTGCACTTGTTACCATTGACTTAGTTCCGTTGAATACGAATTTGCCACCATCTTTAGTAACTTTGATTTCTGGAATGTAGAAGTGAGTACCAGTTCCAAATTCAGAATATGCTAATGCCATGAATTTGTTGTTTTCAACGATGTCTTTAACAACTTTTTTCTTTAATTCTTCGTTACCATTAGTAAGAACTGTCATTAAAGCTACGTTGTGCATCATGTAGCAAAGACCAGCAGTTGGGTTGCTTTCAGCAAATGCTAAAACAGCTTGTTGGTGTTCAACAGCAGTCTTTCCTAAACCACCCATTTCTTCTGGAATAAGTAATTTGAAGTATCCAGCTTTTCCCATTTCTTCAAATGATTCTACAGGAAATCTACCTTCTTCATCTGATCTCTTTGCATATGGTTCGACATGTTCCAATGCAAATTTTCTTGATTCTTCGTAAAAATTCATAAAACCCTCCTAAAGTTTATATTTCATTTATATGATATCACTAATTCTCTAATAAAACCAGAAATATTGTTAAAAATTCTTCATTTATTGAATCTTTCTATAAATCCTACCAATTTCATTCTAATTTTAACAAATTAGAAAATTTTGCAATTTTTTTCATTCATTTATCATTGAAAAATCAACGTTATAAATTTTTTAATCATTTATAGAAAAAATCTATAAATGATTTTTCAAATTGTTAAAAATTTGTAATAAAAAACACCGTGAGATAATTCTCACAGTGTTTTGGTTACATTATCTATTTGTAGAATTTGGATTTACAACATCATCTTTCTTTGCGCCTTCTTCTTCCTTAGCTTTTTCTACAGATTCAACTTTTTTACCTTCTTTTTCAAGGTTTTCTTCTTTTTCTGCTTCATCTGTATCTTCTACCGAGTTAGAATAATCCATTTCTGCCATTCTCTTGTAAGTGTTGTATCTTTCCTTAGAATCTCTTTCAGCTTCTTGGAATAATTCTTCAGCTTGTTCAGGGAATGATTTTTGTAATGACAAGTATCTTACTTCTCCTCTGATGAAGTCTTGGAATGATCCAGTTGGCTCTTTAGAGTCTAATTGGAATGGATTCTTTCCTTCTTCTGCAAGAGTTGGATCGAATCTGTATAAGTGCCAGTAACCAGCTTCTACAGCTAATTTTTCTTGACGTTGGCTCTTACCCATACCAGCTTTAATACCGTGGTTGATACATGGTGAGTAAGCGATGATTAATGATGGTCCATCATATTCTTCAGCTTCTCTAATAGCTTTTAATGTTTGATTTTGGTTAGCACCCATAGCAATTTGTGCTACGTATACGTATCCGTAAGTTGATGCCATCAAACCTAAATCTTTCTTTCTAACTTTCTTACCACTTGCAGCAAATTGTGCTACAGCAGCTGTTGGAGTTGACTTAGAAGCTTGTCCACCAGTGTTTGAGTAAACTTCTGTATCGAATACCATAACGTTGATGTTTTCACCTGATGCTAATACGTGATCCAATCCGCCGTATCCGATATCATAAGCCCAACCGTCTCCACCGAAGATCCATACAGATTTCTTAATTAAGAAGTCTCTGTCTGTTCTTATATATTTCAATAATTCTTCAGCTTCTTCGTTGTTTGTATTGTCATCTAAGTGTTGTAAGATTTCTGCTGCACATGCTTTTGATGTAGCTACATTGTCCATGTTTTCAACGAATTTCTTGAATGGTGCATTCAATGGACTTTCAATGTTCAAGTCTAAGAATGCTTGCATTTTTTCTTTTAATTGTAATCTAATTTTCTTGATAGCTAAGTGCATACCATATCCGTATTCAGCGTTGTCTTCGAATAATGAGTTAGCCCAAGCTGGTCCTTTACCTTCAGCGTTTGTGCAGTAAGGAGTTGAAGGAGCACTTGCACCCCAGATTGATGAACAACCTGTAGCGTTAGCTATAAGCATTCTATCACCGTATAATTGAGTGATTAATTTAGCGTATGGAGTTTCTCCACAACCAGCACAAGCTCCAGAGAATTCAAATAATGGTTGTTGGAATTGTGAGCCTTTAACTGTTTTTTCTGCTGGCATTAAGTCTTCTTTGTATCCAACTTTTTCTACAGCATAAGTCCAATTGTCTTTTTGTGCAAGATGTTGTTCTTCGAAAGGTTTCATTATTAATGCCTTTTCTTTTGCTGGACATACATCAGCACAGTTACCGCAACCTGTACAGTCTGCTGGTGAAACTTGGATTCTGAATGTCAAATCTTCGAATCCCTTACCTACTGCTTTTTTGCTTTCGAATGTTTCAGGAGCGTTCTTTCTGTCTTCTTCGTTTAATAAGAATGGTCTGATAACTGCGTGTGGACATACATAAGCACATTGGTTACATTGGATACATTTATCCATTTGCCATTCTGGAACGTTAAGAGCGATACATCTCTTTTCGTAAGCTGAAGTTCCCATTGGGAATTCACCGTTTGCTCTGTCTTTGAATGCAGATACTGGTAAATCATTACCTTGTTGTGCATTCATTACACTTGCAACTTCTTTTACGAATTCTGGAAGGTTAGCGTCTTTTTCAACGTCTTCTTCAGCATTTTTCCATTCAGCTGGAACATTGATTTCTACAAGTTGATCGATACCTTGATCTACTGCAGCGTAGTTCATGTTTACAATGTCTTCACCTTTTCTTCCGTAGTTATGAACTATAGATTCTTTTAATTTCTTAATAGCTTCATCTATAGGTAATACTTTAGATAATTTGAAGAATGCAGCTTGCATAATCATGTTAGTTCTTCCACCTAATCCTACTTCTGCTGCAATCTTAGAAGCGTTGATTGTGTAGAATTTAATGTCGTTTTCAGCGATGTATTTCTTTAATTTGCCTGGAAGGTGAGTGTCTAATTCTTCTTCATTCCAGATACAGTTTAGTAAGAATGTACCACCTTTTCTTAAACCTCTTAATAAATCGTATTGATATACATAAGCTTGTTTTGAACAAGAAATGAAATCTGATTCATCTAATAGGTAAGTTGAGTGAATTGGGTTGTTACCGAATCTTAAGTGAGACATTGTAACCCCACCAGATTTTTTAGAGTCATAATCGAAGTAACCTTGAGCGTACATGTCAGTACCATCACCTATAATCTTTATAGCTGATTTGTTAGCACCTACTGTACCGTCAGAACCGAATCCCCAGAACTTACATCTGATAGTTCCTTCAGGTGAAGTGTTTATAGTATCTTTTACTTCTAATGATCTATGAGTAACATCATCTACTATACCGATAGTAAATTGTGTTCTTGGTTGATCTTGTTTTAAGTTTTCGTAAACTGTGTTAATGTGAGTTGGAGTTGTATCTTTTGAACCTAAGCCGTAGATACCACCAACGATAACTGGTTTATTTTCATGATCGTAGAAACAATCTCTAACGTCAAGATATAGAGGTTCTCCTAATGAACCTTTTTCTTTAGTTCTATCTAAAACTGCAATCTTCTTAACTGTTTTTGGAATAGCATTTAAGAAATGTTCTTTAGAGAATGGTCTGTATAAGTGAACTTTTAATACTCCGACTTTTTCTCCTTTAGACACTAAATAATCAACAGTTTCTTCAATAGTTTCAGTAACTGAACCCATAGCTACTATAATATTTTCAGCATCTTCAGCACCATAGTAGTTGAATAATCCGTAGTTTCTGCCTGTAATCTTGTTAATTTCATTGATATAGCCTTCTGTAATACCAACGATATCTTCATAGTATGTATTAGATGCTTCCATACCTTGGAAATAAACGTCTGGATTTTCAGCTGTACCCATAGTCTTAGGGTTTTCTGGATTTAAAGCATTTCTTCTGAATTCATCAATAGCTTCCCAGTCAACAATCTTAGCTAAGTCTTCATAATCCATAACTTCGATTTTTTGAATTTCGTGACTAGTTCTGAAACCATCGAAGAAATGTAAGAATGGAACTTTACCTTTAATAGAAGAAAGGTGAGCTACTGCTGCTAAATCCATAACTTCTTGTACTGAACCTGAACATAACAATGCAAAACCAGTTTGTCTTGCTGCCATAACGTCTTGGTGGTCACCAAAAATGCTAAGCGCATGTGATGCTAAAGCTCTTGCTGATACGTGGAATACGCCAGGTAAGTTTTCTCCGGCAATCTTGTACATATTTGGAACCATCAACAATAAACCTTGTGATGCTGTGAATGTAGATGCCAAAGCCCCTGCAACTAAAGCCCCGTGTACTGAACCAGCTGCTCCACCTTCTGATTGTAATTCAGTTACTTGTACAGTTTCACCGAATAAGTTCTTACGTCCATCTGCTGCCCATACATCAATTGCTTCAGGCATTGGTGATGATGGAGTAATTGGATAAATAGTTGCCACATCTGAAAATGCATAAGCTACGTGAGCAGCGGCTGTATTTCCATCCATGGTTTTCATGTGTTTTGCCATTTATTTAACCCCCTATATATAAATAAATAAATTGTTTAATTTAAAACGGACGAACTCCGCTCTATGAGTTATTATAACTCAATAAAATCCTCATTGCAAGAATAACAAACTTCATCAAAAAATTTTATTGTGAAATTAATTTTTGTTATTTTTTAACTGCTTTCTGTGTTCTTCAGTATCTTTTTTCATATTTGCAATTAACTTATTATTTAACTCTTGTGCCGCATTATAACCCAAAAGTTTTTGTCTTTGATTTCTAACTGCAACCTCAACAATCATTGCAATATTTCTACCTGGTTTTACAGGAACTTCAAGATATGGAAGCTCAACTCCTAAAATTTCTGTAGTGTGATCGTCAAGTCCAATTCTGTCGTATTCTTTATCGTCTTGCCATTTTTCTAGCTTTATAACCAAATCGATAAATGTAGTTAATCTTACAGAACCTGTACCGTATAACCTTTGAATATCTAAAATTCCAAGACCCCTAACTTCCAAATAGTGTCTGATGTTAAGGGGAGCTTGTGCCAATAACCCCTTTTCGATTTTTCTTATTTCAACCACATCATCTGCAACAAGTCTGTGTCCTCTAGTAACCAAGTCCAAAGCCGTTTCGCTTTTTCCTACAGAACTATCTCCCATCAACAAAACACCCATACCAAATACATCTAATAAAGATGCGTGTATCGTATCTTCTTCACTCAAAAAATATTCTAATACTTCATCCAATGCTGAGATAAGTCTGGTAGTTGTTCTGTCAGAAATTAATAGAGTTTTATCGTATTCTTCAGCTAATTTTCTAACTTCATCAGGAATTTGAGCATAATGAGAAAACACAATACAAGGAATATCATATTCCATCATTGCTCTTACTCTTTCTTTTCTAAGCTCCATATCCATCGCCATATAATACGCAAGTTCAGCCTTACCGAACAACTGAATTCTTCTATATGGAAATTCTTCCAAGAAACCAGATAATTGTAAACCTGGTCTGTTTATTTCAGAATTTGTAATCTCAATTGTTTCGTAATCAGAACTTGTCCTTACAACGTGCAAATCTAATTTTTTAACGACCGCACTTAATTTTACTGTTTTCATAAGTTCCCTCCTTATTATATTTTATTATCTAATCTGTATATAAGCAAACAATCTTCGATAATAAATGACGAAATCACAACTTAATTGTTACGTTTTTGTAATATTTAACGTTTTTTTAACCTAATTTGTTACAAAAAAGTTACAACAAGTTACAAATGTGTTACAATATATTATATTAAATTTGCAGATTAAAAAACTTTTAATCGTAAAATTAGGAGGAAAAATGAACAATATCAAAAAACCATTGTTAGTGATGGGATTAATGTTTACCTTTTCTACTTTAAATGCAACTTCTTCATTTGCTGATGTTGACAATACAAAGCTTGTAGAAGAAGTAAAACATGACGCTTTAAATTACACTACAAATTTGCAAAATACAATTAAAGATCAAGAAAATGTGAAAACAGAGGATTCCATCAAATCCAATGATACACAACAAACTGAAAAAGTTAATACCGAAAATACTGAAAAAGAAGATAAAAAAGAAACTACAAAAGAAGATTTAGAAGAAAATGTCGAAGATACAAAAGAGCTTTCGAAAAAACCAGCTGAAGTAAAAGCAATGAAAAGAGCTGATGTTAAAAAAATTACTTCAACTAGTAAATTTGAAACAGCTACTAATATAAGAGATAAATATTTCTCAAAATCAAACACAGTTATCTTGACAAACAGTTCTACATTTGTAGATTCATTGTCTGCTGTGTCATTATCTAGAGGTAACACTCCAATATTATTTACTAATCAATCTTCATTAGATAGCACAACTTTGGCAAACTTGAAAAAGAATAAACCTAAAAAAGTTTACATTTTAGGTGGAGAAAAATCTGTTAGTAATGCAGTAGTTAATCAACTTAAAAATTTGGGAATAGTTGTTGAGAGAATTGCAGGCCATGACAGATATGAAGTTAATGCAAAAGTTGCAACAAAAACACATAATCCAAATAAAAAACAAAAAACAAATATACTTATAACTTCAGGCGAAAATCATAGTGATGCTATATCATCTGCTGTTTTGGCACAAAACAAAAAAGCTCCTATACTTTTCGTTAGAAAAAATGAAGTTCCTACATCTATAAAAGGTTATTTGTTATCTTTAAAGAGAAACAATGCTATTGGAAGTATAACAATAGTCGGCGGTAAATTATCAGTATCTCAACAAGTAGAATCTTACTTAAAATCTTTTAGTAATAATGTAAGTAGGATTGCTGGTCGTGACAGATACACTACTAACGTAAAAGTTGCAAAACAAGTTAACCCTAACGCAAAAAGAGTAATCGTAGCTGAAGGTAATGGTTACAACGATGCATTATTAATGTCACCTGTTGCTACAAAATTAAATGCTTCTTTAATATTGACAAAACCTAACGATGTAACAAGAACAAAAGATTATTCTTCAAACGACAAAAGCGCTACTATGGAATCATTCTTTAAAAACAACTCTAACATAGACCAAGTTATAGTTTGTCAAGGAAATAATTCAATACATGATTTCGTATCATCATCAATCGCTGATTTATTAGCTGGTAAGAGCCTTAAAACAGCACCTAAAGCAGATGCATTATACAAAAAAGAAAAAGCAGAACTAAGAAAAGAAAATACTAAAAAACCTCAAAAACCTGTAAATTCTTTGCAAGCTCAACTTGCAAAAGCAAAAAAAGTATTTACCGTAAGAGCTACAGCTTACACTTCTGACCCACGTGAAAATGGCGGATGGAATGTAACAGCTATCGGAACTAAAATTAGACGTGGCGTTATAGCAGTAGACCCAAGAGTTATTCCTTTGAGAACAAGAGTATATGTAGAAGGATACGGATTTGCTACAGCAGAAGACACTGGTGGAGCTATTAAAGGAAATAAAATTGATGTAGTTATGGATACTAAAGCTCAATCTCGTAACTGGGGAGTTAGAAACGTCAAAATCTACATCTTATAATATAAACTACTAAGCACTGATTAAAATCAGTGCTTTTTTAATGTAATTTTTTACAATGATTCTGAGAAATAATGTCAGTTTTCAGTCGTTACCAAACAAATTTTAAGCGATTTTTCATAAAAACCAGCAATTGTTACATTTTTTTAATAATTAAGTTTTTGAGTGGTGCATTTCATGTTTTTTTCTAAAAGTTACAAATTGGTTACAAACTATTCCCTATTTTATGGGAAGTGTGATTTTCAAGTAATTCACAAATTTTTCAATTTGTAAATAGTTTTGAGCAAATTTTACATAAAATCTAGCACATTGTGCAAATTAAACGAATAAATGTCAAATTTGTTTGAAAGTTATGAAAAATTCTTGTAAACTATTAGAGTAATTTGAATAAGTTACAAATTGGTTACAGAAATAATGAGCAATTAAAATTAGCTCATTGAAGTATATTAGGAGGATACATGAATAATTTTAAGAAGCCACTTCTTGTAATGACTTTGGCTGTATCATTATCTTTGGGAGCAAATGTTTCATTTGCAGATAATGAAAATAACAAGTCAGAAACAAATGTTAAAGCTATATTAGATAATTCAAGTAAAACTGAAACAACAACTAAGATACAAGTAAAGCTAGATGAAAATAACAAAGTAATATCTAATAAAAATCAAAATAATACAGAAAAAAAAGAAGCTGAAGTCAAATCACAAAAAAGTGCAAAAACAGAAAGAATAGACGCAAAAAACAGATTTGAAACAGCTAAGAAAATCAAAGAAAAAGAATTCAAAAATGCAGACACTGCTGTAGTTGTGAATTCAAACGAATTTTCGGATTCAATCAGTGCAACAAACATTTCAAATGGTAAATCACCTATTCTTTACACTGATTCCAACAAGCTAGACAACTTGACAAAAGAAGCTTTGAAAGGTGTCAGAAAAGTCTACATAACTGGTGGTGAAAAAACTATTAGTTCAAAAGTAGTTGACGAATTAAATGGTATGGGAATTGAAGTCATCAGAGTTAAAGGCAAAGACAGATACGAAGTTAATGCAAAATCAGCTACTACATCTCACCCAGTTTCTAACAAGAAACAAAACGTAGTTATCGCATCTGGTGAAAACTTTGCAGATTCTATTTCTTCAACTTCTTTAGCTAAGAAAAAGAACGCTCCAGTTCTTTTAGTTAAAAAGAATGAAGTGCCAAAATCAATCAAAGAATACTTAAATTCTTTCAGCAAAAAAGGTCTTTTGGGAGACATCACTATAGTAGGTGGAGAAAATTCAGTTTCAAAAGCTGTTGAAAATGAACTTTCCAAACTTTCAAAAGTTACTAGAATTGCAGGATCTGACAGATACCAAACATCTGTAAAAGTTGCAAAACAAGTAGGCATAAATTCTGAAAGAACAATCGTAGCTAGTGGAGAAAAATTTGTAGATGTACTTGCTGCATCTCCTGTAGCTCAAAAATACAATGCACCAATAGTTTTGGTTAAGAAGATGGACGTTCCAAGAAACGAAGATTACAAAACACAAGAACAAAAATCAAACTCTGTGGAATCTTTCTTCAGACAAAACAAATCAAACATCATGTACACAATGGTATTTGGCGGCAAAAACACTATCGATAATTTCGTAGTAAATGGAATTAAAGATTTGTTAGCTGGTAAGTCACTACAAGCAAAACCAAAAGTAGATGCATTAGTAAATGTACCTAAAAAACAACCTCAAAAAGAAACTAGTAAATTAGACAAAATCGTAAGTCTTGCTTACAAACAATTAGGTAAGCCTTATGTTTGGGGAACTCGTGGCCCTAGATCATTTGACTGTTCTGGACTTACTTCTTATCTTTATAGACAAGCTTATGGAATTTCAATAAGCTCAAGTTCAAGAGCACAAGCTTCTTATGGACACAAAGTTTCCAAATCAAACTTGAAAAAAGGCGATTTGATGTTCTTTGCAACAGGTGGTGGCGGAATAAGTCACGTTGGAATCTACGTTGGTAACAACAAATTAATCCACGCTTCTACACCATCAACAGGAGTTATCTTATCAGATATCAACTCCAGCTATTACCAAAGAACATTCGTTACAGCAAGAAGATTATTAGGTTAAATTCAAAAGCAATGATTCCGATGAATCATTGCTTTTTTGATTGTCTATTTGAATTTTATAGTGTCATCATTGAACACTCCAATTGAGTTTTTAATTTTCAAACTGTACACGCTATCACCTACTGGAACAATCATTGTATCATCTTTTGCATCTTCAAAAAATACGAGCTTATCTTTTTCTAGATTATAAGCAATCTTATTATCCAACCAAGTCATATATTTTTTAGACACTTTAAATCTTTTCAATACATTTTCATAACCTTTTATCGTAGATTCCATTATCAGCTTATCATTCTTATACAACCTTGAATTTCCAGTTTTAAAATCGTACAAAGAATAGAAGACATCCTTATTATTCATCACAACATCAATAGGATACTCATCTTCTTTCAAATCTCTACTGAAGATTTCCTTATCGTCCATATCCTTGACAGTTAATTTGTCCTTCTCATAATGCATATACATTATAGACTTATCGTTTTTGATTAATTTTCCAATTTTGCCAGTAGATTCAAATGCGTCATTATTATTCCTGAAAATCTCACATTCAAAAAATTTAATTGGAGAATCAGAACGCAAAACCATAGCATACACATTTTTATCCGATAACTTAGCATCACTAATATGCTCTGTTGATGTGAGATTTTTCATTCCATCATCACTTTTAATCATCAACTTAGAAGCAAAAGATTCATCTGATTTGTAAAGTAAATAATCTTTATTATCGACATCGTGTATTCCATATCCATCATCTAGTTGTGCCAATTCGTCCTTGGAATCGTCGTAAACAAAGTTCTTGCCATCTTTTAACACGACAATTTTATCTCCATACAATTTCTGAATAAACTCAGAGTTCTTTAACTTATCTGTGTATTTGTTGTGAGAATCCATTTTTTTGATTCTATCAACTTTTACGCTGGATTCCACGCCTTTGTACACTTCTTTTTTCCCACACGACACAAAAATCATCATACATAATGCAACCATCAAAAATTTCTTCATAAATTCCCTCCCATATTAATAAAATGTTTCTACTAATATTTATTAATTAATATATACCCAGAATTTACAAAAAAAACAATTAGCGTAAATTTTTATAAAACTTTTCGGTTTCTTTTACAGTTGGGAAATTAAACACAAGGTTTTTATTATCCTTAGTCTTTATCCAAATAGCCCTTGGATTATCGTTGTGAATGTACACATCACAGTTTCCAATTCCTTTTATTGAAAACTTTCCATAAGAATAGCGTTTTAGTGATGTTCCATTTAATCTAACGCCATCTGTTTTGTTGATATCTTCGATTAATTCAACTTTTTCGATTGATTTTTTGTCGATTACAGTAGTATAAACAGATTCAGTGATTGTGAGAGTGCTTGGCGTGTTATCTACAGTATACGTTTTTGGTAAACTCATATTTATCATCATAAATTCAATTGAAATCAATAAAACTGCAGTCAATGCGTAGAGTATTTTGCCTGATAATTTTGCCCTATTAAATGTCATATTACCATTTCTTACGCTTACATCTTCAACCATAAGCCTGTCATCTTTCGGATTATAATAACCCCACGGATCAAAGAAGTCCCCATTGTACAAGTCGCTATTAATCGCAGTTAAGTTTTTTGCTATGGTTTGATATTTAAAAAGAGCCAATATTATCGCTAATGTATACAAAACAATGTATGAAAAAATCGGGAAAATTCTGTAAATATCTTTTGATGAATAGTAAGCTACGACAAATCCTAAAACTATAAACATTATATATATCGCATACATCGTTTGTTGTACTTTTATGATGCTTTCTTCATTCAACTTTAAGTTTTCATCAGAATTAGTCGAATAAACTTTGGTGTTTTTCCTTCCCAAAAACCATCCCGTTAATATTGTACTCACACTCATTGCGACTAGCAACAAAATTATGACGAAGAACATCTCGCTGTTTTTGAAAAAAGCTACCAACAATACGATTTGAACTACCAGCGGAATTATCCAGGCTTTTAGTTTGATTTTCTTTTTTTCAATATCTCTTGAAGTCTTCAAATCATACGTCAAAATACTACTCTCAGTCGATATATTATTGTCCTTTTTGTATTGTCGTATTTCTTTCATTGCGTTGTATTCGATAATATTTGCACTCACAAGATACACGACTATTAAATTGTAATATACAAGCATTATCCAATCATAATCAAGTAACACAAGAAAAGATAAAACAATGCTCACCGCAAATAAAATATTCAATTTTTTCTTAGTTTTTCCCAGCAAATCGACGATGAACTCATCATCTTCATGACCTTTTGGAAAATTTGTATACAACATAAAAGTATCGTTTATTTTCAATGTATATATGTTCATTCTTCGCATGATGAACAAAATAAACACCAAACTAAAAAATAAAATAAATTTCCAAATCATTTTATAATTTCCTCCACTATATTTTTAATATCCTTTTGTGATTTGCCGCGAATTTTCGCTTCCATTAACAGTAGTTTCAATTCATCTTCAAATGAATTTCGTGAATAACCTTCGTCCACGCAAATCTTCGCCCCAACTCTTCTATCTATTACAATTATTTTTTCGTCCTTCAAAATATTGTAAGCTTTGCTAATCGTCATAGGATTAATTCCCAAATCATTTGCAAATTGTCTAACAGAAGGAAGTTCGTCGCCATTTTGTAAGTTGCCATTGGCAATTTCTCTAATAATCTCGTTTCGAATTTGAGTGTAAATCGGAACATCACTCGTCGTATTTATGTTAATCATTCTGTCCTCCTTGTATTAGTTATTATAATACAGATTAGACACAGATGCAATATTTTTTCAAAGAAAAAAGAGCGCATCGAAATGCACTCTAAATTATTACTCGTATTTAATAGTAAACCAATCATACTAAGAATATCATACGGAAAAAATTGATTTGATTTTAAATCGAGAAATCCGTTAAAAATTGCACTGTTTGAGTGAAACGAGTTTGCAATTTTAGGAATTTGAAATTTAGAAATCAACAATTTTTGAAGTCTAGATATTCGTGTATGATGGTTTATCTACACAATAAATTTCTTCTATAAAACTACATTGCACCGATTAATTTGTTAAACGTATCCTTGTCGATTTCCCACACTCCTTCGTATGGTTTTTCGATATAGAATTTTTTGTTTTGGTACAAATACAACGTCATTTTTTCGTCTTTTCCGTAGAATATTTCCATTTTTCTGAAATCTTTAGTGTTAGCTGGTGTGTCGTTGTTTGATTGTTTTCTAGTTGGTTTTGCTTTTTCTTTTATCAATTTAATTGTGTCTACGATATCTTTTTTCGAAGTGATGGATGCTGTTGGTCCTTCCTTGTTTTCTTCGATTTTTGTAACTGTGATTACTTGTGAATCATCTGTATTTGGAAGTGTGATTGGATTTGCTTTTTTGCAAGATACCATAACCAACATCAACACCATAACTAACAATACTAATTTAAATTTGTTTTTCATAATTACCTCAATTCTAAAACTTGTTTTGATTTTTCTAATAATCTGTGCGCTTTTTCTTGTGGATTGTCGTCATTCATCAACGCTCTTACAACTGCTATCCCACTTGCACCACTGTTTTTTAATACATCTATGTTATCCTCATTTAAACCGCCAATAGCGACAGTTTTTATGTTTATGCTATTGTTGATATCTCTTAGAGTTTCAACCGATGTTATCTTCGTTTTAACATGGGTTTTTGTAGGATAAATCGCCCCAACTCCAAGATAATCTGCGCCTTCTTTTTCACATTGTATAGCTCTGGCAACACTTTTAGCCGTTGCACCAATAATGTAATTATCTCCAAGAATTCTTCTTGCATCTTTTATTTCCATGTCTTCATCTCCAAGATGAACTCCTGCACACTCGCTTGCCAAGCAAACGTCAATTCTGTCGTCAATTAAAAGCGGCACATCGAACTTGTCACAAATTACCTTCACTTTTTTCGCCAAGTCTATGTATTCTCTTGTAGAGATATTTTTCTCCCTTAGTTGTACCAATGTTACTCCACCTTTAAGAGAATCTTCAATTTTTATTAAAAAATCTTCCTCATCTTTAACATTTGTCCTATCAGTAACCAAGTACAAGCTAAGATTCAACTTTTCTCGCATTTATATTCTCCTTTATTTGTTCCCATTTTATTTTGGATAAATTATCGTACAAACCGATTTTGAAAGAACTAAGTCCAACACTTTTATCCACCATTTCACAGCTAATATTCATCATAGTAACTCCTAGAACACATGCTTCTATCGATTGGGATACGCTAAGTGTACACGCTATTAAACTTCCCACAACACAACCTGTCGCAGTGATTTTTGAAAGCCTTTCATCGCCATTATTAAGCAGATAAATCTCATCTGAACACACAATATCCGTATGCCCTGTTGCCACAACGATTGAATGGTACTTTTCGTGCAAATTATTACAATAATTAATCACATCGTCTACTTCAAGCTTTCTAGAATCCACACCTTTTGTACTTAAATCTTTACTAAACAGCGATTTTATCTCGCTGTAATTTCCTTTTATGCAAGTTATTGTGTATTTTTGCAAGATTTTTAGTGTGAAATCAAGCCTTAATTTTGACGCACTCACTCCAACCAAATCCAATGTAATTGGAATGTTGTTTTCATTTGCAATTCGTAGGGATTTTTTGATTGATTCCATTCTATAATCCGTGATGTTTCCTAAATTTACCAACAGAGAATCAGAATTTTTCGTAACATCTTCGACTTCTCGTGGATTATCTGCCATAAACGGACTTTGGTTAACACTCAGAACTGCGTTTGCCATATCATTGATTGAAATCGCATTCGTAAGGCAATGAATCAGATTATTACTGTTGTACAAATCAGAGTAAATCTCTGACATTTTTTGTATTAAATTATCCATTGATACTTTCCTTTAATTTATCTAGCATTTTATTTTTTTGCATAGCCTTTAAAAATGCGAATGCTACAGTCGCTCCCATTAAAGTCGCAAGTACAAATGATGGCGTGTAGAAAAACAAAGTCAAATTGCTTTTTCCGAAGAAAAACTTCATAACAGGAACGCTTACAATTGATCCTATTATTCCAGTTCCAATAACTTCTCCAATACAAGCCATAATCAATTTGTTCGTTCTCTTATACAAAACTCCCGACAAAAACGCCCCAAACACAGCTCCAGTCAGCGCTAACGGTGGAATTGCCATTAATGACATTCTGATTATCCCAATCAACGTAGCACACAAAAGTGCATACCATGGTCCCAAAAATACCGCACAAACTATATTAACAAAATGTTGTGTCGGACAAAATCCAACCACTCTCAAAATTGGAGATATCACAACTCCTATTGCGACAAATATTGAAAGCATTATCATTTTAATTAAAGTAGAATTTTTTCTTGTCATAAACCATCCATCCTTCACTACCTTATATATTACCATCAATCAATATTTCTTTACAATAAAAAATATAGCAAATTATTGCTTAAAATAATTCACTATATTTTCTGCTGCTTTTTCATTCATTCCATCAACTTTGCAAAGCTCTTCTATACTGGCTTTTTTTATTCTGTCAAGAGTTTTAAAATGTTTCATCAAAGCTTTTTTTCTTTTTTCTCCGATTAAGGCTATATTGTCTAATTCAGATTTCTTGAAGTTTTTTTCGTGAAGTTTTCTGTGATAATTGATTGCAAATCTGTGTGTTTCTTCTTGAATCGCAAACAACAACCTGTACAAAGGAGTGTTCACTTTCAACCTGATTTCGTCGTTTTCGTAAATTATTCCACGCGTCCTATGCTTATCGTCTTTTACAAGACCCAAAATCGGGATATCCAAGTTGAATTCGTTCAACACTTCTTTTGCGATGTTGACTTGACCTTTGCCACCATCCATCAAAATTATAGAAGGCATTTCATCAAAGCTGTTGTCTCTTTTATCAGAATCCAAAAGTCTTCTGAATCTTCTCGTCAATACTTCCCTGTGCGATGCATAATCATCGGCACCTTCTACAGTTTTTATTTTAAATTTACGATAATCTTTGGAAGATTTAGCCCCGTTTTTGAACACAATCATACTTCCCACAGAATCCACGCCACTTGTGTTGGAAATATCGTAGCATTCAATTCTATCAATTGGTTTAACCCCTGTAATGTCTTGCAAATCTAAGATTGCATTCTCACGATTACGTTCTCTTTTCAAATGTCTGGAAATGTATTTGTCCAGTCCTTCTTTTGCGTTTATTCGAACCATTTCCAAGAGATCAGTCTTGTTACCTCTTTTAGGAATTTTAATTTCGACCTTGGAACCTTTTTTCTCAGTTAGCATTTCTTCGATAAGCTCTCTGTCTTCGATTTCAATATCGGTTAGGATTTGTTTCGGAACGTAAGTCAAATCAATGTAGAATTGTTTGAAAAATTCTCCTACAATGTGTTCGTTTGATTCTTCGTATTTATTGTCGATAATGAAATGTTGTCTTTCAATAATTTTGCCATTTCTCATGAAAAATACTTGAACGCATACAGTCTCCGCTTCTCTAGCCATGGATATCATATCCAAGTCCAATCCTTTTGTGTTGGTGATGTTTTGTTTTTCCAAAATCACTTGAATATTTGCAATAGAATCTCTGAGTTTAGCTGCCAATTCAAAGTTCAAATTCTTGGATGCAGCCATCATTTTATCGGTCAATTTCTTAGTCAAGTCATCTTCACGACCATTCAAGAAATTTTCCACTTCTAACAATTCTTTGTTGTAATATTCTTCGTTAACATCATAAACGCACATTCCGTCACAACGATTGATATAATAATTCAAACAAGGTCTCTTAAGCTTTTGACCCTTATCAAAATTCAAATTACACGTTCTGATTTTGTACGTTTCATGAATTAAATCTATAATATCATTAACTGCATAAGCATTAGGAAAAGGCCCAAAATACTTCGCCTTATCCTTCAAAACACGTCTAGTTTTCAAGACTCTTGGAAACTTTTCGTTCGTGATTTTGATGTATGGATATTGCTTATCGTCTCTTAAAACGATGTTGTATTTCGGGCTGTTTTTCTTGATTAAGTTTGATTCCAGAACCAAAGCTTCACATTCATTATTCACGATAATATATTCAAAATATTCTACGTGACTTACCATTGCAGCGACCTTTGCGAGTTTTTTTGATGAATCAAAATATTGACCCACACGTCTTCTCAAATCAATCGCCTTGCCAACGTAGATTATCTCGTCATTCTTGTCGTGCATAATGTAAACGCCTGGTTTGTGAGGTACTTTTTGCAGTTCTTTTTTTATATCAAACATTTCTATATTGCTTTTGTTTGTTGTTCAAGATATTCTAAGTCAGATCCTTCCAAGTATGGTGATAATTTTTCGTAGCATTCTTTATTGTAATTGTTCAACCATTCTAATTCGAAAGGAAGTAATTTTTCTTTGATAACAGGTCTCGTGTCAATTGGACAAATAGACAATGATTCAAATCCCAAGAATTCTCCAAATTCAGATTCTCCAACTTTGATGCAGTGCATAATATTTTCGATTCTAATTCCGTGTGAACCTTCAATATAAATTCCTGGTTCGTCACTAGTAACCATTCCTTCGTCCATGTCGATATCATTATTTACGGACGAAATTCTTTGTGGTCCTTCGTGAACACCAAGGTAGAATCCCACACCATGACCTGTGCCGTGTCTGAAATCCAACATTTCTTGCCAAATAGGTCTTCTTGCAATTGGATCTAAGCTCGATGATTTTGTTCCTTTAGGGAAGATTGTAGTCATCAAATTGATGTGTGATTTTAATGTTAAAGTATAGTGTAGTTTTTCATCATCAGTCAATTCACCAAGAGCAACCGTACGAGTAATATCAGTAGTTCCATCCAAATATTGCGCACCACTATCAACCAAGTACAATCCCTTCGGTTGTAAAGTGACTGGATGATCAACTGATGGTTCGTAATGAGGAAGTGCCGCATTTTCTCCATATGCAGATATAGTACCGAAACTTAAATCCATGAACAAATCGCCTTGTTCTCTGAAATATCTCAACTTATCTGCTGCACTCATTTCAGTAACATTTCCAGTTGGAGTACCTGTTTCTACCCAATTGAAAAACTTAACCAACGCAACGCCGTCTTTGATGTAAGCATTCTTTTGATTTTTAATTTCTGTTTCATTCTTGTGAGCTTTCATCAAAGTTGTAGGTTGAATTCCTTTTGAAATTCTAATATTTGAATTAATTGAATTGTAAATTCTAACATTTGTCTTAGATGGATCCAAGAATAAAACACTTTTTCCTGGAAGTTCACTCAAATCTTCGAAGACTTTTTCGTAAGCTTTTACAGTAACACCTTGTTCTTTTAATAATTCAATCAAATCATCGTCGATTTTTTCATCATCAATGTACAAATTAGCAAAATCTTTTCCAACCAATGCATAACTTATGATAACAGGATTGTACAAAACATCGTTACCTCTAATATTGTAAAGGTAGCAAATATCATCCAAAGAACCTATAAAGTTATAATCACAATCGTTGGAATCCATAAAATATCTCAACTCTTTTAATTTTGTCTTAGTATCCTTGCCGCAGTATTTCACATCAAATGCATAAGCTTTTGAGTTTGGTTTTTCAGGACGATCTTCCCAAATATCTCCAACAAAATCCACATCTGTGATTATCATTCTGTCGCCTAATTTTTCTAACCATTGATAATAATCGTTATAGTCCAAAGTAAGACCATCAACTCCGATTTTTCCACATTCGCCGACATTTTCATTCAAATATTCAATTAAAGTTGGAACCCCAGGTTCACCCATCTTCATCAATTCTACAGTAGACCCTTTAAGTTCCTTTGCAGCTTGAATAAAATATCGTCCGTCAGTAAACAAAGCCGCTTTTTTCTTCAAAATTACAGCAGTTCCTGCACTACCACTAAATCCAGTAATATATTTTCTAGTTTTATAATAATCTGCTAAATATTCAGATGTATGAGGATCGCTCGATAATACAACATACGCATCGATATTTCTTTCGCTCATTTTTTTTCTTAGCTTTTCTAATCTTTCTGTAATCATAAATTACCTCCTCGTAGTTATAATAATTATATCACAAAAAATAACGATGTTTATTTTCACGCTAACAAAAAAACTAGGTAAATTAATACCTAGTTTGTAAATTATTCTAATAAAAAAATCAAAACCAATTAGCACAAATATCTGTCTCCAAAAACAAACAAATTCAAAGCTTATGAAGCTAAAATCTCAAACTCGGGCTACGCACTCAAACAATGAGATTTTTTAACGCTTCATTTCGCTAGAATTTGTAATTATTTTTTACGAATGATATTCTTAGCTAATACGGTTTTGATTTATATTCTAATATATTACCAATCCCTTTAACTGGTTTTTGATACTTATATGTGTTTTTATTTTAAACGTTAAATCTAAAATGAACTACATCTCCATCTTGCATCAAGTAGTCTTTGCCTTCCAATCTCATAAGTCCTTTTTCTCTGACTGCAGGCATAGATTTTAATTCGATCAAATCATCGTAATTTACGATTTCTGCTCTGATGAATCCTCTTTGAATGTCTGTGTGGATTTTACCAGCTGCTTGTACTGCAGGAGTATTTTTCTTGATAGTCCATGCACGAGTTTCATCTTCACCAGTTGTCAAGAAGCTCATAAGTCCAAGCAAATCGTAACTTTGTGTAATCAAATCATCAATTCCTGATTTTTCAAGTCCAATTGCTTCCAAAAATTCCTTCTTGTCTTCTTCGCTATCCAACGCAGAAATTTCTGATTCAATTTGCGCAGAGATTACAACTACTTTTGCATCTTCAGATTTGGCAAAATCTTTTACTTTTTGAACCATTTCGTTGTTTTCGTAAGCATCTGCTACTTCGTCTTCACTTACATTGCACACGTAAATTATTGGCTTTACACTCAAAAGATTGAAGCTTCTCATAAGTTTCATTTCATCTTCGTCCAAATCCAAGATTCTGATTGATTTTCCTTCTGATAAAACGTCGTAGATTTTTTCGAGAAGATCCACTTCTTCCTTCAAATCCTTATTACCTTTCAAAGATTTTCTGGATTTTTCTAATCTTCTTTCAACCATTTCCAAATCAGACAAAATAAGTTCGTAGTTGATAGTGTCGATATCTCTAAGTGGATCCACTGAACCATCAACGTGAACTATGTTTTCGTCTTCAAAACATCTTAGAACTTCAACAATAGCATCGGATTCTCTAATGTTTTCCAAAAATTTATTTCCTAAACCTTCTCCCTTACTTGCGCCTTTTACAAGACCTGCAATGTCGTAAAATTCGATAGTTGCTGGAATAACTTTCTTGGAATTAAAAAGTTCTGCTAATTTATACACTCTTTCATCAGGAACATTTACAAGTCCGATGTTAGGATCTATCGTACAGAATGGATAATTCGCCATTTCTGCACCTGCTTTTGTTATCGCATTAAAAAGTGTGGACTTTCCTACATTTGGAAGCCCCACAATACCTAATTTCATATCATTCACTCCTTTTAACTAACTCAAATTTTACCATATACCATATTTTTTGTAAATTATACGCATTCAAAAAAGAGCTCTTTTCAGAGCTCTAATTTAAAAATTATTTAGTTTGGCATTTTTTATAATCTTTGGATAGTTTTTGTAGGAATAGTTCATATCCACTCCACCTTCTCCAGTATCTGGAACGCCTTTTATTTTTGATTTATTTGTGAATTGCCACATTCCATAATCTGGTGTGAAGCAGTTAGGACTTGTAACGTGCCAATGTGCAATCCAAATATCGTAATCTTTCAATCTTTCCTTTTCAAATTGGTTGTTAATCCAATATCCTGAGCTGTACAATCCTGTGTAGTATCCATTCTTTTCAAGAATACTCATAAAGGCAATCGCCATATCTGTTTTTGTTTTTGTTGGAATTCTTCTTTGTGAAGGATCTTCAAAATCCAAATATACTGGGTATTCAAATTGCTTGTTTTTCAATATCTTCAAGTATCTTACAGCCTCTTCCTTAGCTTCTTCGACATTTACTGCATAAGAGTACCAATACGCTCCAACATTTAATCCAGCAGCTTTTGCGTTTCTATAATTTTGTTGGAATTTTGGATCTTCTCCACTGTATCCAGAACCGGCTTTTAATATCACAAAATCCATTCCATTTTGCTTAGCTAATTTCATATTTACATTGCGGTTGAATTTTGAAAGGTCTGCTCCTTGTTGAAATACTAATCTGTATTTGTTAGGATTAAACATTCCAAAATCATCAATTTTTGCATATCCTTTAAATCCATTTATATCCAATTGCATCCATCCGTTTTTTAAAATATTTATAACTTGCATAACTGTTGAAGTGTTGATATCTCTCACAGATTTTGCAGAACTATTTGCAGCATTGTAAAGTTTTGTTGAGTGTTTTGCAACCACGAAATCGTGCAAACCTATCGCTTTATCTTCTTCGATAATATCTGATTGATCCTTTACAACTGGTGGCTTTGGTTTCGGCTTTTCTGGAGTTTTTGCCAAAACATTTTTAACAGTACCATATACGTTGTTGTCGATAGTTCTGTATCCACCAACAATATATACATCCTTGATCGACTTTTTGAAGTTATTCAAGAATGCTATGACACTTGTGTCTAGTTTACTTCTTGAACTCAATAAAATCGGTGCATTTAATTTTTGAGCCAATGGACTTATAGCCAACGCATCTGCAAAATCTTCCCCACTTGCAATGAACACTTTATCCTTTTTCATAGAATTAGCCACTTTTACAGATCCATCGTATCTGTTTCTGCCACTAATTCTACTCACATTTTTGCCGGTTACTGATTGAATATATCTAACTGTAGCCGATGATATGGATTGTCCTCCACCAACAACTGTTACTTTTCCAATACTAGATTTATTTCTAAGTAAATAATCTCTTGTTTGTCTGGACAAAGTTTTTCCAGAACTCAACAAAATCTTAGCGTTGTTGGAATAAGCATAAGAAGATGCGTAAAGTGGGTCGCTGAAGTTTTCTCCACTTGCAATAACTACGTTCTTTTTCTTGCTCATAGCTGCAACCTTTGCGCTTGTTTCGTATCTGTCTCTTCCGGCAATTCTAGTAACTTTATTTGAGTATTTCTTTAATATGTTTTCAATTCCAGAACTAATGGATTCCTTGCCACCAAGAAGATATACTTCTACAGGGTTAAGTCTTTGAATTTCATTTCTTGTAGCTGTTGGAAGTGAATCTTTTTCTGTGTATAAAATAGAATATTTTCCATCAGACAAAGTCGTTGCACTCAATGCATCAGCGTATTTTTGTGCATTAACAACAATAACCTTCTTAGCATTAGTAAATTGTTCTCTTGAAATTCGTGCAGCAGATTCGTATCTGTTTTGACCTGCAATTCTAGAAGGAATGATTTGTCCAGCAGAATTTAATGCTTTTACTTCTTCATCTTGCGCTTTTTTGTCATCAGTTTCTTCAGAAACTTGTTCTTCTAAATTTTCCTTTGATACAGATTTCTCAGTTTTAATAGGCGAATCTTCTAAGACTTCTTCTGTATCTTTTACATCTGATTTTTCAGATATAACTTCTTTTTCAGTTTCTTCTTCATCTTTTGTAGACTCTGAAGCTTCTTTTTTTTCTGACTTTTCCTTAATATCTTTATTTGAATCTGTAGATTTTAAATCTTCACGATTCAAATCATCATTTTCCTTTTTTTCATTTTGTAAGTTGTCTACGTTAGCGTATCCCAATTTAGCTTTCTTAGTCAACTTACTTTGATTATGTGTGCTAATTGATGTATATTTGGCACTAAGCTCGTTTTCTACATCTTTTTTATCGTTTTCTGTTTGAGCCATTGATCCTGTAGAAATCATTAATGACACAGACAGTGCAACAAACGATACCTTAGCAATATCTTTTAAGTTCTTCATAGATACAACCTCCTAATATACATACATAATATCATAAAAAGTTACAAAATGGTATCAATTTTGATAATTGTTGACATTCAAAACGAATTAATAAAATTTCTTAACAATTTAATACGATTTAAACAAAAAAATCCCCTGAGTATAATTTACCCAGAGGAAAAATTCTTAGTCTAATTCAGCAATTGCTTCTATTTCGATTATTGCTCCTTTTGGAAGAGCTGCAACTTGAACTGCACTTCTTGCTGGTTTGTGTTCTCCAAAAAATTCTGCATAAACTTCGTTCATATCAGAAAATTGTGATAAATCTTGCATGAACACGCCAACTCTTGCGATGTTTTCTACTTTGCCGCCTTCAGTTTCGATAATATGTAAAATATTATCTAATGATGCTTTTGTAGCTTTTTTTATATCAGTTTGTAACTCTCCATCAACGATTGGAAGTTGTCCTGATACATAAATTGTTTTGTTAGCAGATGTTGCTTGTGAATATGGTCCAATTGCAGCAGGTGCTTTGTCTGAATGTAAAAATTTCATACTGTCCTCCTAATTCCACAATCTTTCTATATCGTAGAAAGAACGTGCTTCTTCTGTAAATACATGTACTATAATATCATTAAGATCTAGCAAAATCCAGTTACCTTCGCTGTAACCTTCTTTTCCTAAAATCTCAAAACCATTTTCGTCGCACACTTTTTCCACTTCATCAATAATAGATTGAGCGTGGTTAGGTGCATTGGCAGTTGCAATCACAAAATAATCTGCAACAGCTGAATCTAATTTCAAAGTTACAATGTCTTTTCCAATCTTATCGTCTATTGCTTTTTGAACTAACTCTAATTCAGTCATCTATACTCCCTTCAATAAATAATTTCTGACATTAACACTAGTGATAGATATTTCCCTCTCACCTTCTATAAGATATTTTATCGTATCATCTAGTGATTTGACAATTGCTTTATTCAAATTTATTTTGGATAATCTTCTGATTTCATCAACGTCATCATAATCTCTCTTATCTTCGGTCTTATCAGCCAAGTAAATTATTTTTTCAAAATCAGTCATATTAGTTCTTCCAGTTGTGTGAAATTCTATCGAATCCAAAATCTCTTCGTCATTCACGCCGTATTCTTTGTTAGCGACAATTCTACCCAAATAGCAATGCAATAACTTAGGATTTTCCATATCAGGATTTTTCCCCCTCAATTCTCTAAGCTCTTCAAATTCTTTCTTGTACTTATCCAAATACATCTCTTCGTTGTTTTTTGCACAGTCATGAAGTAGTGCCGCTAATTCTATTTTTGTAACGTCTTGATTGTGAAGCTTTGCTAATTCAATAGCTTTGTCTCTTACTCTCAAAACGTGTTCGTATCTTGTTTTTTTGAGCATTTTACTCAAATTATTTTCTATTTCTTTAACTTTCATATAATTTGTTTCTCACAATATATTCAAAAACTTGATTTGGCACGAAATACCTAAAATCCTGATTTGTTTGAACTTTCTCTCTGATTTTTGTAGAAGAAATATCTATAAAACTTGTGGGAATTTTCTCCACAATATATCCCTTTGATTTTAAATCATCGATTTTTACATCTAGTTTGGAAATCTCTTCTTGTCTTCTAATACAAGCCAAAATCTTAGTATTTTTTAAAAAATCTTCTGCATTTTCCCAAGTTTCCACACTCATTAGCGAATCTTCGCCCATTATAAAATAAAAATCATAGTCGTAATTTTCTCTCAAATATTTCATAGTTTCCCATGAATATGTCACGCCATTTTTGTTGATTTCATAATCACATACATTAAACTTCTTGTTATCCTGTGTGGCAATCTTCACCATTTCAAATCTTTTTTGTTTGTCTGTGACATTTTTATCTTGCTTAAAATTCGGATTACCAGTAGGAATAAACCACACTTCATCCAAATTTTTGTAATTAATAGCTTCCATAGCTAATATCAAATGTCCTATATGAATGGGATCAAAAGTCCCACCCATTATTCCGACTTTAATCATCTAAATCTATTACCTTGTTTTCAGACTCTCTGTAAATTGTTAGAATATTTCCCATATATCTGACAAATTCACAGTCAAGTTTTGTCAATATTTCGTCTATCAACATATCTCTATCGTCCAAATTATTGTTGAGAATTTTTATCTTCATGACTTCTCTCTTGTTCAAAGTATCATCGATTTGTTTCAAAGTATTTTCTGAAATTCCACCTTTGCCGATATTTACAAGTGGTTTGTAACCATGAGAAATCTTTTTTAATTTCGCTCTTTGTTTTGGTGTTATCATTTTATCTCCTATTCGTAAAAATCAAATTCTACATCACCGATAACTACGTTGTCTCCATCTTGAATTCCAAGATCTTTTAATTGTTGGATAACTCCCTTGTCTTCGAGAACTTTTTGCAAGTGGTTAACAGATTCGTACACTTCAAAGTTTGTTCTGTAAATTAAGTTTTCAATCAACGGACCTTCGACAATGTAGTTTTCGTTTTCTTTTCGAACTTTGAAATCAGGTTCTTTTTCCTCTTCAAAGTAAACGTATTGTTCATCCAATGTAGAATAATCATCTTCTATACTATCCAAAGTATCTGCAATCAAATACATAAGTTTGTCCACATTCTCTGTTGTAGCAGCGCTTATTTCTACGATTTCATCAACTTTGTCAGAATATTTTTCTCTGAATTCTTTTATATTATCTTCTGCCCCTAGGTCAGTTTTATTCAAAACCACGAGCATCTTCTTGTCGTTCAATTTGATATTGTATGAAGCCAATTCGCTATTGATAAGTTCAAAATCTTCGATTGGATTTCTACCTTCACTTCCAGAAATATCCAACACATGAACTAAAATTTTAGTTCTTTCAATGTGTTTCAAGAAATCATGACCAAGTCCCAGCCCTTCACTTGCTCCTTCAATTAATCCAGGAATATCTGCAAGCACGAAACTTTTTTCTCCTACTTTACACACTCCAAGATTTGGCTCAAGTGTTGTGAAGTGATAATTTGCAATTTTAGGTCTTGCGTTTGACATTATAGACAACAGTGTAGATTTCCCAACATTAGGAAGACCAATCAATCCAACATCAGCTAAGAGTTTTAATTCTAACTTAATTGTTTTTTCTTCACCTTTTGCTCCAGGCTCTGCAAATCTTGGCGCTTGTCTTATAGATGATTTAAAATGAACATTTCCCTTTCCGCCTTTGCCGCCTTTGCAAATTACAAACTCTTCCTTGTCGTGTTTTACATCGTAGATAACCGTATCTGTATCGTAATTTTTTATCAAAGTTCCAACTGGAACTTTAAGAATTAAATCTTCACCTTTTTTACCAAATTGTTTTTTGTTTCTGCCGTCGCCACCATTTTCAGCTTTATAAATGGATTTGTAACTGTAATCCATCAAAGTTTTAATGTCTTTGTCTGCGACAATTATTATACTACCGCCATCTCCGCCGTCGCCACCTGCAGGGCCTCCTGATGGTTCGTATTTTTCTCTTCTAAATGCAACAGAACCGTCTCCACCTTTTCCAGCTTTTAGTTCTATCTTCGCTACATCTATAAACATTTTTCACCTCTTTATTAATGCTCACTATACTTGTAAGTTTACATTATTTTCCACTAAAAAAGCAACACCTTACGATTATAAAAAGGAAATCCAATTTATAATCATAACAAAGGTGTTGCTAAAAATTAAGCTTCTTTTGGATATACAGAAACTTGCTTTCTGTTTTTACCAATTCTTTCGAACTTAACTACTCCGTCAATTTTAGTGAAAAGTGTATCGTCTCCACCCTTTCCAACGTTGTTGCCTGGATGTATTTTTGTTCCTCTTTGTCTAACTAATATGTTACCAGCTAGAACGTATTGGCCGTCACCTTTTTTAGTTCCTAATCTTTTGGATTCGGAATCACGACCGTTCTTAGTAGAACTTACTCCCTTTTTACTAGAGAATAATTGTAAATCTAATTTTATCATTATTACACCTCCCGATAGTTAATTTTCAAGTGTTTTATATTTTCGTTTCGTATTGATTCCAGAGCGAATACCAATGATTTCATCAAAATATCCACTTGAATCATTTCAGTCTCATTTAGTAAGTCATAGTTTATTTCGAAGAAAGCATCTCCGCTTTCAAAATGAAATTTCAACTTATCACTGTCAAGCTTAAGTATTTCAGTAAATGTGTTAACAGTATTAATCAGATAAACACTGATAGCGCTGCAGACCACATCATTTCCATAGGATCCATGATCAGCATGACCAGTTGATTTGACTTTTACAAATTTTTCGTCTTTTCTAAAAATATCGACAGTTACCATTAAGCATCAATTTTTTCGATTTTAACTAATGTATATGGTTGTCTGTGACCTTTTTTCTTTCTGTAGTTTTTCTTAGCTTTGAATTTGAAAATAACAATTTTCTTGTCTTTCTTTTGATCCAAAACTTCAGCTGAAACCTTAGCTCCTTCTACTACAGGGCTTCCAACTTTAACATCGTCTCCAGCTACCATTAATACTTGATCAAATTCGATTTTATCGCCTGCTTCAGCTTCGATTTTTTCAACTTTAATGACATCTCCTTCAGAAACTTTGTATTGTTTTCCACCAGTTTTAATAATTGCGAACATTTAGTGCACCTCCTCATTTTTAAGACTCGCCAAATCTAGGTACTTTTGAAGTTTGAAAACCCGATTCGAGCGGTTACACACCAAATAATTGTACAGTAATTTCATTTATTTGTCAAGTTTTACTGTGAATTCTAATAGATTTAAATTGCTAAATCCATGAAAATTTATATTCGGTTCACCAAATTCATTTTCAATAAAATCTGATAACTTTTTGTTGTCACCTTCTCTGACGCAATCCACAATAACCATCCCCACCATATTCTTCAAATAAATCATTTGGTGGATTTTCTTCAATGCTTTTGTGTTTAATTCGTGAAAATAATCCTCACCCATTATCATTTGAGCTGAATTCACATCCACAACCCACATTGCCTCAGTTTTTTGAATGACAATCTCTGCGTTATTGTCCAGTTTTATTATTTCTGAATTTTTATCTATTATATCACGACTTATCAAATTATCATAGTTATAATTGTAATTTTCATCAAATTTTACATTTAAAATCCCCTTGTACTGTCTGTAAACTATTCTGTCATTAGTTATCAAATAATCCACATCTTTTTCTTGAATTATTTTATCCACTGGATTCTTCTTGTACAAAAGTTTTGGAATCGGAAGGAATTTCTTCTCTGTTTCAATATAGTGTAATTTGTTTACAATGAATTTCATTTCTTTTTCTTGTTGAGACTTTTCTTGTTTGAAGAAATCTTCTCCCACAATTCCTGTGAATGTGTATTTTTGTTTGAAATCATCGATATCTTTGTATTTTTGTTTGCCTTCAAATGTTAATTTATCGCCGTTTGTGTATTTCAAATTTTCTGTTTCAATCGTAATTTTGGTTGTGAATTTGGGGTATTTATCACCTATTGATTCTTTTGTCATCTGAACTATTATTTCATCAGATGGTTTCAAATTTTTGGTGAACTTTGTATTATTCAGAAATCCTGTTTTCTTTTTGTCGTATTCTATAAAAAACGCGTCGAGTTTTTTATCATATTTTGTGATTTTGGCTACATAGATGTTTCCAAGTTCACTGTCGTAATCTCCTAATAATTTAAGCTCATCATCATAATATCCCCAAGTGTTTTTGTCTATAAATAGATATTTCATCTTTTGAAAATCCTATCGAAAAATCCGATTTTCGCTTCTTTGTCTTGTTTGTAATTTTGGATAATTTCAGTTAGTTTTTCATCGACATTCTCAGAATAGGAATTAATTTTCATCTCGTATTCTTTTGTGAATTCTAATTTTCCAATGTATTTGTAGTCAGATTTCCTTTTAGATGATGAATCCGTAATTTGATACAATTTTTTTGCGTGAGATTTTTCTTCATTTCCCCACATTATTTCTTCATCAAATTCTATTCCAATATCTTCAGTGAATATTACAATGTCAAACTCACTTAAATTGTCTAGCAAATTTTCGTAATCTTCATTTGACGCAGAATATTTTTCAGGTTTTATGGTTGAAGGTATAACATATCTATCTTCTGTGATTTTGACCATTGATTTCTTGTAATCAACCACATTACTCAACACATCCAATGTGTCATAAACGCAGTAATCCTCCACCCCTAATGCGTATTCTATTTCTCTTGATTTTTCAGAATTTACTATTAAAATTTTTCCGTCTAATAAATTACAAAGGCTTTGTATCAACAAAGCCTTTTTTTGTAATTGTGAATTAACGAGTACTGTTTTCATACATATCATTCTCACTCTCAGTATTTTCTTGTTTTTCGTCTTTTTCTTTTTTTAATTTCAACGCTTCTGCCATTATATCTCTTGTCATTGGTCCATTATTCGTGCTCGTTCCACCTTGCATAATAACTGTTACCACTGCAACTTTAGGATTTTCAACTGGAGCAAATCCAATCATCCATGCATGGTTGTCATATGTCTCTCCAGTTACTGGATTAACCCCAACTTGGGCTGTTCCTGTCTTAACTCCCGCAGAAACTGGGAAGTTTTTAAAAGTATTTTTTTCGTAGCCTTCAGTCGTAGCCAAGTGAAGTCCTTTTCTGATATATTCCAAATTTTCGTAATTTTTCAATTTGATTTTTTCGCTTTTCTTTTCGTTTTTAAATAGCGATGTGGAATTGTCATTGGATTTTACTTCATTTACAAGCGATAATTTGTTCAAGTATCCATTATTTGCAAATGCAGACATATATCTTGCCATTTGAAGTGGCGTGTATGCGTTCTGTCCTTGACCGATAACTACGTTCAACATATCACCGATATTCCACTTTGATTGGCTCAAATAATCGAATTTGATTTTATCGGCGAACGAATTTCTCTCTCCGTCTAGTTTCTTTTCTGCATCAAATCCCAAACTATCCAACGTATTTATAATGTTTGTTCTTGTCTGAAGATTTTTGTCGTCTGCAAGTAACATTATTTTGTCGATTTTGGATTTCATTTCTTTTGCAGTAAATACTTCTCCTTCTTTGACGTATTTATCTGCGTTTTTTTCCAAAAATCTTCTGAAAATTGCTTTGAAGTTGTTTTCTTTTATTAATGGATCTGGAACCGTTCCTGTACTTTCGACTGGAACATTTATATCTATTCCTGTTTTACTTCCTAGACCAAGTTTTCTTGCAGTAGATACTAATTCATCAACACTTAATTGGTATCCCAAATCTCTGGAACGTCTTTGATCTTTTCCAAGTGCTAGAGAATAATAATAGTAGTTACAACTGTCTCTTAGTGCTTTCATCACATTGTCGCTACCGTGAGTTCCTTTGTGTTCATTCCATATCCAACAACCAAATATAGAGCCGCCGACATCCACGTATCCTCCACATTTTATTTCGTGATAAGGGTCAAATCCGCCTTCTAATGCTGCAAGTGAGGTGTTAAGTTTGAAAATAGAACCCGGTTGCATCGCAGCTTGCATTGGAATGTTATACAAAGGTCTTGGAGATATTGGATCTTTTGGATCTTCTGCTTGTAAACTTTCCCAATCAGTTTGTGAAATCCCCGTTGAAAACAAATTTGGATTGTACGATGGGAATGAAGCCATTGCAAGTATTTCTCCAGTTTCAACATCTACTGCAACTGCTGCACCACTTTTTGCGTTTTTGTATCCAGCTAAAGTTTTGTCGCCCCATTCGGATACATAAGTTCCTCCAGTGCTTACGGCTTTTATAGATTTTTTCAAAGATTCTTCGGCAACTCTTTGAACATTAGTGTCAATACTCAAATACACATTGTCGCCAGGAATCGCTTTTTTCTCGGACAAAGTTTCAGTTCTATTTCCTTTGCTGTCGACCATAACCCTCAAAGATCCGTCTTGTCCTTTTAATGCATCTTCCTTGCTTTCTTCAATTCCAGTTTTACCTATCAAAGCATCCTTGCTGTAGCCTTTTTGTTTTACGTATTCTTCGATTTCTTTTTCCGTAGAAATCTTGCCAATATATCCCAATACGTGGCTTAATTCTTCACCATTAGGATAATATCTAACTGACCTTGTCGCTACCTCTATTCCTTGGTTTTTACCAAATCTTTCTTCTATGCTACTCACGGATTCTTCCGTTAAATTGTAGCTTAGAGCGATTGGCTCATAACCTTTTTGTCCTTTGTTTTTCAATTGATTGTAAATACTTACGATGTTGTAGGCATCGTATTTTGAATATTTTTCGCATTTATTATTCTTCAAAATTTCTTCATACAAAAGCTTAACATCAGAATTTATTTCCTTGTCGTAACTCTTGTAGAAATCTTCCATATTTTTTTCGTAAATGTACTTCCAATCATTAACACTAATCGAAGGGTTGATGTTGTTTTCAGTGTTTACCGATTGAGCAATAAGTTTTATATCATCGTCTGTGATAAACTTATATGATAAATTATTCGAATTCAATAAATCTGCAACGTGTTTGTATGGATCTGTAGACTTTTTACTTTCTGTGACAAACTTAGCCTTAACTTTTGGATTTTGCTTGTCTTTTTCATCCAAGCTAAACTCTACATTTGTTTGTATTCCGTTTTTCTTGAGTAAGTTTAGGGCTTTTTCCAACACGACAGTTTTCTTGTCATCTTCTACATCTACTTTTTTCAAAAGCTCAACTATAGTATTGTCTTTTACAATATTTACAAAATCGTCAGCAGCCTCTGTTTTAAAATCAATTTTGTTGGACAACTTCATCATTTCAACTTTTTTCTCCAAAAGTTTTTGGTTGTCTTTCAGTTCCATATCTTTCAGAACGATATTATCTTGAAGATTTTCCTTTTCCAATTCCTTGTAAACCATCGACCTAATGACGCTGTCGTTCAAAAGTTTTCTGATAATTGATTTGTCTTTTTGAATTATCGTAGCTATCGCAGAATTAACATCTGAAGTTTCCTTTAGTCCGTGTTTTTTTAGTAACTTCACAGTTTCTTTGTCATTTGTATCGAACTTTGTATTATCTTTACGATCCAATTTCAAAGTCAAACCTTTTGAACGAAGTGCGTTCAAGCAATAATCCAAGACTGTTTTCTTATAAATTCCTTGATTAGTTTCTTGTGTGTAAGTCTTGTCGATCAGATTTGCCATTATGTTTTTATCCATGACAATTGATGCCACTTTATCAAGCGGTGATTTATCTTCTTTCAAATAATCGTCCGTATTTCTGTAAGTAAAAGCGTTTAGTGCGATTGGAAAATCTTCGGTGTTCATTGAACCATCTTTTTCCAAAATTCTCGATAAATTCAACAATGCGTCATTACTATCGTCAAGCTTCATTTGTTTGATTTGATCTTTGTACAAATTAGCGACATAAACATTTTTCGTCGTCGCTAACAATTCTCCGTTTCTGTCGTAAATATTTCCCCTAGGAGCAGGGATTTTGACTTCACGAAGTCTATTATTCTTGGCAATATCCCTGTAGTAGTTTCCTTTAATTAATGTCAAATGCATCAATTTCAAAGTAAGTACAGCCATCATTATCGCCAATATCACAATAATTATCGTGAATCTATCGTATTTTTCAAGTTTTTTTAAAAATTTATTGTCAACTTTCTTCATTTTGTACCTCAAATAAACTTAAATTTTGGAAATTTAAATATCTTTTTGAACAATTTGAACAAAACATAATACAATAGAACATTTAAAATCATTTCGATTAAAATCGGTCCTTTTAAATAAGCTTTATTGAATCCATTTCCTGTAATATAGAGTACAAAATAATGAACGAGAGTGTAATACAAAGTCACAAAAAACGTAAGTATCATCCCACTTCTTGGATCTTCTTTGTTAATTCCTGCTTCGCTATTTCCAATCAAAAATCCTGATGTAAAATAAATCAAAGCTCTTACTCCAATAACTGGACTGAATATCGAATCCTCAATTAGCCCAATTATCATACCGTTTAACGAGCCTGTGTACGCACCAAATCCAATGGACAATAACACTACTATCGGTATTGAAATATTCGTGTACACGTTGAACACTGAAATTCTGGAAAGAAGTGTCGCTTGGATTATGATGTCCAACAAAACTATCAAAAATATTTTTAATTTGTTCATCTAATTCACTCCTTGTCCATCAACTATAAGAACGCGGTACATATTGTTGAAGTTGATTTGGGATTTGCATTTGATAATTTTGGTGAAATTATCCTTTGTCTTGATAACTTCTGTTACTTCTCCGATTTTGATATCTCTCGGATACACTCCTCCAAGTCCCGATGTTGTAATAATATCTCCAACTTTTACATCAGCATTAGAATCGTACATATATCCTTTTAAAATATCTTTTTCTTTTTCATTCAAAATCCCAACATCTTCACTCTTTGCTAGTCTAAACCCAACGTTGTTTCCGCTATTCATAATAGTGTCCACTTTGCTATGGTTAAGTCCGACTTCTGTTACAACTCCAACCAAACCTTTTTCGATTCCATCATTTGAAGACACAGCCTCTATCACGATGTCACCTTTTTTGATTTTATCCATTGAACCTTTATCTATACTAAATCTAGTAAAAATATTTCCCGGATCTTTTCCTGTTATGAAAGCTTTTGTTTTTATAGTCCTATCCTTACTCAAAAGTTCATATTCTTCTTGCAAATATCTCTTGTCACCTATAACTTTGTTCAAATTATCTACGTTTTTTCGTAGCTTTGCGTTTTCTACAGTTAATCTTTGATTATCTTCACGCATTTTTTTAGTTCCAAAAACATAATGAACTGATTCCTTAAATTTGGAGCCTATCACATAAAACACTTTGTTAACAGGAGTAATCACTGTTCCTATCGCGTTTTCTCCAATAGACATGTAAGTTTTATTATTGTTTGATATTGTAATAGTCAATATGAGAAACAAAGTCACCGCAAAGAAGAACACTCTTTTTCTAAGCTTATTATTATATCCAAACTTAGCCAATTATTTGTCTCCCTTCTTTAAGAATTTGCCAATACCAATTCCCGTGCAATCCATCGGACTGTCCACTTTCAACACTTTGATTCCCAAAACATTTGTGATGTATTCATGAATGTAGTCGATAAGACTCACTCCACCTACAATGTAAATTCCTTCAGCTATAATGTCGTTTGCGATATCCGGTGGAGTTTTCTCCAAAACTTTTCTCAACGCTTCGATGCACATATCTGCTATCGGCACAATCGCAGGTGTAATATCCTTCGCCCTAATCTCAACAGATTTTGGCATCGTGGATATCACATCAGTTCCTCCGACAATCATCGTGTTGTTTTCCCTGTCAGAATTCAATGTCGCAATCTTAAACTTAATCGCTTCTGCTGTTGAAATACCGATGTTAACTCCAAATTTTTTCTTCAAAATTTGTTTGATTTCTTGGTCAATATCTTCTCCACCGCTTTTGATGCAGTAGCTTGTAACAATTCCACCCAAACTAATCACAGAAGCTTCGATTGTACCTGCGCCTATGTTTAAAACAATGTGTCCCGTTGGTTCATCTACATCGACACCCAATCCTTTAAGAGAAGCGATGTTTTCTTCAACCAATTTTACACTTCTCGCTCCAGAATTTAGCGCCAAATCTTCCACGCTTCTTCTCTCAACATCCGTCAAAGACGCAGACACCGATACACACACTTCTGGTTGAAAAACCGAAAAATTTGGTCTCGCTTTTTTTATAAAATACGAAAGCATACTAACAGTCGATTCAAAATCAGCTATAACGCCGTTTTCAATCGGACTTATCGCCACGATATTGTCAGGGGTTTTCCCAATCATACTTTTCGCTTCAGTTCCCACTGCGACAATATCATAATTATTTATATCTATAGCTACAACGCTAGGTTCGTTGATTATTATTTTCCCATTTTCATCGGAAATAATGGAATTAGAAGTTCCCAAATCAATTCCCAAACCCTCTTGTTGAAATTTAAATAATTTCATTTAAAAATACATTCCTTTCCTCATACTCAGACTATCATTTGAGCTAACGATAATATGATCTAACACTTGTATTCCTACCAAATCCCCCACTTTATCCAATCTTTTTGTAACTTCAATATCCGCATTTGATGGAATAAGAGAACCTGAAGGATGATTATGTACTAAAATAATCGAATTCGCTCCCTTCTTAATAGCAGATTTGAAAACTTCTCTAGGATGAACGATAGATTGATTGATAGTACCTTTGCTAATAAGCTCTTTGGAAATAATTCTATTTTTAGTATCGAGAAGTAGTGCGTAGAAGTTTTCCACATCGCAACTTCCAATCTCATTACAAAAAATCTCTGCAACGCTATCTGGATCATTCAGACTGAAACTATCCATCGCTTTTCTCAAAGCAAGTCTTCTTCCTATTTCAATTCCAGCCAAGATTGATGTAGCCTTTGCCATCCCAATTCCCTTTATTTTCATTAACTCTTCAACGCAAATATCCTTGTAATCATTTTCGTTAATGTAATCAACGACTCTTTTCGAGAGAATTTCTACTCCTTCTTCTTTGATTCCAGTCTTCAATATGATTTGCATCAATTCTTCATCACTCATTGAAGAAATACCATTGATTTTCATTTTTTCTCTGGGTCTTAGGGACTCATTCATTTCCTTAACTCTCATTGTTATCTCCTGTTATTAAACAAATAATTTTTTTGCTTAGAAAGTGCATTTGTTAGGTAATTTGAAGTAAGTCCAACAAATACACCTGTAAATATACTCAAAAACACCAAAATTGGCAAATAAACCAAAATTCTAAGATTGTTCAGCATAACTGCACACACCAAAACTTGCGATAAGTTGTGGGTAAAAGCTCCAAACAAGCTAACACCAATCAACGAAAAATATTTTCTCAAATACTTGTTGACCAAATACATCACAACAAGTGAACTTATAGCTCCTGCCAATGAATAGAAAAAGCTTATAACGGCCCCTGTGATTAGCATTAGTAAAAATGATTTTAAGATTCCTATTACAAGAGAATCCCTAAAACCAAAAACAATTAAGCATGTTAGTATTACAATGTTGCTGAGCCCAAGTTTTGCTCCAGGCATTACGATTGGAAGTGGAATCATTGACTCAATCAAGCTTACTACCAATGCAACTGCCGTTAAAATAGGAATATGTAATCTTTTCATCAATAATTCACCACATCAATATCATCTTTGTTTTGCTTGTTAGCCTTAATTTCTACAACTAATTTGTTCGGCAAACAAACAATAACATCCCCCGGTTTATCTATCTTTCCTTTTAGCATACACAACTTGTCCGGACAATCGGATTCAGTAATCGTAACACTGTATCCATTAATATGAACAATGTTGTGACCGTATTTATTATCGATTTTATAATCATAATGATCGATTGGAAGTGTAATTTGTTTGATTTCTTTTCCATTCACTTGAATTGAAACGTATTTGTCTTGTGAATTTACATTATTAATATTTAAAATCACAAACAATACAGCTGAAAAACACAACAAAAATCCAATCAAAATTTTATCGTATTTAGTCATTAAATTCTCCTTTAAACTACCTTATAGTTTATCATTTTATCGTGTATCTTTTCAAGATTAAACAAAAATGAAAATTCATTTGCAAATAAAAAAAGAACCTCGAAACTCAAATGCTTCGAAGTTCTTCAATCAAAATTTTTATGATTTTAAATCATATTTTATTTTAATGAGTTTTTCCACCTGTAACTTTGATGTCTTCATCATTGTCTATTACAGCTTCAATTGCTTTTTCCAATGCTTTTGCAATTGTATCCAAGTTCATTGAAGCAGTGTGTGGTTTATCTAAAACTTGTTCGGGCAAAAATGGAATATGAATAAATCCAGTTCTCATATTAGGATATTCAGTAGCTCTTACATGAGCCATTCCGTATGCAACATGGTTACATATGAATGTTCCTGCAGTGTTTGACACAGATGCTGGAATGTTTGCCGATTTAATATTTTCAACCATCGCTTTGATTGGAAGAGTCAACAAATATGCATCAGGGCCATCTTCGGCGATTTTTTCGTCTATTGGTTGGTTTCCTCCGTTATCTTTAATTCTACAATCATCAACATTGATTGCAACTCTCTCTACAGTGATGTCTTCACGTCCACCAGCTTGTCCAACTGATATTACAACATCTGGTTTAACTTCTTTTATCTTTTCTTTTAATTTATCTACACTTTTCCCAATAACTGTAGGAATTTCTATTTTGATTATTTCATTTCCTTTAATTGAATCAGGTAACAGCTTAACTGATTCAATTGCAGGGTTAATTTTTTCTCCGCCAAATGGATCAAATCCAGAAACTAAAATTTTCATAAATTTACCTCCTAAAATGCTAATATCATTAATAATACAACATGAACAACTACTAGAGCTAAAGCAACTGGAAGTTGCGCTTTAATAACTCCGTTTTTATCTTTCATCTCTAAGATTGCAGCTGGAACTATGTTAAAGTTTGCCGCCATTGGTGTAATCAAAGTACCGCAGTATCCAGCAGTCATACCAAGTGATGCAACAACAGCAGGATTTGCTCCTTTTGCCATCAACAATGGAACACCAATTCCTAGAGTAATAACAGTAAATGCAGCGAATGCATTACCCATTATCATCGTAAATACAACCATTCCAACAATATATGCAACAGCAGCTGCAAATACTCCCGCATCGCCTACAATTCCAGCAGCCAAGCTACCTATTAGCTTTCCTACCCCTGCAGATGCAAATATAACTCCCAAACCACCTAATAATTGTGGTAGTAATGATGAAGATCCAACTTGCATCAACATTTTTGTAGTGTCTTCTGCAGTTTCTTTTGCTTTTGGTTTTGCGATAATAATCGCAATAATCAAAGCCAATAAAGATGAGATAGTAAGAACTTGTGCAGCTGACAATGAGAATATTCCATCAGTGTTTTTCAAAGGAATCTTAAATGATTTCAATTGCGATAGAAGCATCGCACTAATTCCCATTACTAAAGCTGGAATAAAAATCTTGCCTCCAACTTTTTCAGCATTTTTCATTCTTTCTTCTTCTGTTAGTTCTTTAAATTCTGCTGGCTTGATTTGATTTGCAATTGACAATACTCCCAAGAATAAAAGTATAACACCTACAATTATTCCACCAGATTCTACATTTCTTACCAAGAATCCTCCACCAGCAAACAATACTCCAAGTAATATCCAGAAAAGCATTGTACCTATCTTTGCTTCTTTGTTGAATCTTGCACGGATACCAGTCATTATGCAGATAATTCCACATAAGATGTATGCTATCTCATCAAGAACAACCTGATTATCTACAAAAAAATCAAACATTTTTTATATCCTTTCTAAGTTTCATTTCAAAAACAGCACATTGTATAAGTGCAATAATCAACATACTAACACCTGCAAATATAGACCATTTTGCTATTTCTGCAGTTTCTAATGGAAATCCTGCATCTTTTAATGTAGTTTGCATCAAAAGTACACCAGATGCCAATGGAAATATATTTTGTCCGTAGAAGTTACCATAGTTTTCTACAGCAGCAGCAAGACCTTTTAACTCATCAAGTCTAACTTCTGTCAAATCAACCTTCTTTCTTGCAGCACCTTCTGCCATTGGTAAAATCAATGGACGTATAAATTGAACGTGTCCGCCAAGTCTTAAAGAAAAAGCAGCTGCTATCCATCTAATGAATAAGTAAATCCATAAAACAGAAGCTGCACTAGCCATTTTAAATTTCGATATAAAATCTCTAGCTTTTTCCTTTAGTCCGTATCGTTCCATAATAGCGATAACAGGGAATGAAATCAAAAACAAACTCATCAGTCTATTGTTGACAAATCCCTCTCCCATAATTTTCAAAGTGCCCGTTAATCCAAGACCTCCCGCAAGACCTGTAACAAGACCTGCCAAGAGAACTATTCCCAAAACATCTAGTTTTAGTGCGAATCCAACGACAATAATTAATATTCCTATGAAAACTAAATATTCTCCCATACTTTGCTCCTTAATTTTTATTAGCCAAACAAAATTTGACTTCTTAAAATTATACCCGATACTTTTTTATTTTAAACTTTTAATTACATTTTATTTTCAATTTTGATATTGTGTTATCTTTGTTTGTTAAATTTAAGATAATTAAACGTAAAAAAACAGACCGTAAAAACGGTCTGTAAAATATTAAGCTTCTTTAGCAGGAGCTTCTTGAGCTTTTGCTTTAGCTTGTTCTTCTTTTATTTTTAGTCCTGGATAAATAGCTTTTGTAGGACATTTGTCTACTGCTTTTTGAACTTGTTCTGGATCTAATCCTTCAGCATTGTTGAAGTGAGCTAAGTTATCTTCAACGCTGAATCCATCTGGACACATCTTAGCGCAAATTCCACAAGCAATACATCCAACTTTACAGTATTGTCTTACATCTTTACCTTTATCGTGACTGTTACATCTTACATAAATGTCTTGATCATAATCTACAAGTTTAATAATATTTCTTGGACAGATTTCAATACATTTTTTACAAGATGTACATTTTTCTTTATCTACTAATGCAATGCCATTTACAATGTGAATCGCATCGAAGTCACACACATCTACACAGCTTCCGCAACCCAAACATCCGTCCGGACAAGTTTTACTTCCACCTTGAAGATTATGGTTAACTCTACAATCCATAATACCTTTGTATTTAAATTTTTCAGTAGCGTATTCTGGAGTTCCTTGGCACATTACACATGCAACTTGCTTTGCAGAATCTACTGCATCAGCTCCCATGAATGCTGCTAATTTTTCGGCAGTTTCTTTTCCACCAACTGGACAAGAATTACAAGGTGCTCCTTTGTTTACAATGGCATCTGCAAGTCCGTCGCATCCTGGAAATCCACAGGCACCACAGTTTGCGCCAGGTAACATTTCCCTTACTTTAAGTACTCTTCTATCAACTTGAACTTCGAATTTTTTAGATGCAAAACCCAAAAGCAGTGCAAATAAAATTCCTAGTGCTCCTAAGATTATAAATGGAGTTAAAATTGTCATTTATTACCTCCTATACCAATCCGCCGAATCCGAAGAATGTCATCGCCATTAATCCAATAGTAATAAACGCGATTGGTACACCTTTAAAACTTTCAGGAATGTTTTTGTTCAATGCGATTCTTTCTCTGATTGCAGCTAATAAAGTTATCGCTAAAATGAAACCTAGTGAAGCACCAATAGCACTTGCTAATGTTTCAATTAAGTTGTATTTTTCTTTTACGTTTGCTAATGCAACACCCAATACTATACAGTTTGTAGTTATAAGAGGCAAAAACACACCAAGTGCCGAGTACAAGTTTGGACTCATTTTCTTCAATGCCATTTCTACGAATTGTACCAATGTCGCAATAACCAATATGAACACTATCGTTTGTAAGTATTCAATATGAAATCTTTCTAGTATTTGAATTTGTAGAACGTAAGTAACGACAGATGCTATTGTGATTACAAAGAATACTGCCATACCCATACCAATAGCTGTTTCTGTTTTTGAAGATACGCCTATCAATGGGCAAAGTCCTAAGAATTGACCAAATACGTAGTTGTTTACTAATAAGTAAAGAACTATTATTTTAAATATATTTGCTAACATTAGTCTTCACCTCTCATGTTGTTCTTCTTTCTTTCTTGTCTTGATAAGAAATAATTGTAAGTAGCTAACAATATTCCAAGTACTATGAATGCTCCTGGAGCTGCTGACATAATACCAATTGGAGGAATATCTCCTATTACAAGTTTTCCTAAGATTTTTCCTGAACCTAATAACTCTCTGATGAATGCAACCAATACGATTACAATACCATATCCCAATCCATTTGAGATACCATCTAACAATGATAAGAATACACCATTTTTAGATGCGAAAGATTCAGCTCTTGCTAAGATTATACAGTTTACAACGATTAGAGGAACGAATGCTCCTAATGAACTGTATAATGCTGGAACAAATGCTTGAAGCATCATTGAAACTAATGTTACGAATGTTGCTATTACAACGATATATGCCGGAATTCTAACTTTATCCGGAATAAAATTTCTAAGTAATGATATTACTATGTTTGAACAAATCAAAACGAATGTGAACGCCGCAGTCATACCAATTGCGTTTTCTACTGATGTTGATACACCAAGTACAGAACACAAACCTACCAATTGGATTAAAACTGGGTTGTTCTTAAGAATGCTGCTTTTGAAAACTTTAGCCGCTTTACCTTTTTCCATAATTTCCCTCCTATTTTAATCCCGCATTAGCTTTTTGAGATACGTTCAATGCGTTTTTGGCTGCTGTAGTGGAATAAGTCGCACCACTTAGAGCTTGAATTTCGTTGTCAGCTTGTGGTTTTTTAACAGCTGCTAATTCTTTTTCCATAGATTTACCAATAACTGAATCTACAAATTCAGGATCTCCAATTCTACTTCCAATTCCTGGAGTTTCTTGTGATTCAAGAATTGAATATCCAACGATTTTGTTCTCATTGTCTACACCAACTACGAAAACAACATTACCTGAATATCCACCAGCTCCAATTGCTTTGTATACATGACCTACAGGTTTTCCACCTTTGATAGCTTCTTGTACGTCATCTAAATTTTCGTCTTTTGCTTTTAAATCTTTAATTTTTGCTTCATCAAGTGGTTTAAAAGATTCCGCTTCAGGAAAAGCTACTTTTAAAGATTTTTGATAATTTTCTAGTCTCTTAGCTTCTATTATTGGTTCAGTAACTTGGTTTGCAAATGCAAGTACTACCGCACTAATTGCTGTGATTATAAACAATCTAATAGCTAAATTTATTGAACTTCTCATATTCCTTGTTTACCTCCTCTACCAATTGGTGTTGGAACTGTATATTGATCGATAAATGGTACAGCACAGTTCATGAAGATTATCGCATAAGATACACCTTCTGGAAGGTTACCAAATTGTCTTATGATAGCTGTAAAGAAACCACAACCAATTGCAAATATAATTTGTCCTTTTGGAGTAACTGGACTAGTTGAATAATCTGTAGCCATGTAGAATGCACCCAAGATTAAACCACCAATAAATATGTTCATGCATGCATCTTGAATTCCTACGCCGCAAATAAGTAATGTTACAAATGTTGTTGCGATGTAAACTAATGGAATTCTAAGATTAATTACTCTTCTGTATAATAGATAAGCCACACCGATAAGTAATGCCAACGCACTAACTTCACCGATTGTACCCCCCAAGTTTCCTAAAAATGCATCCATAAAGCTAACTGGTTGACCACCTGATAAAACAGTCGCATAAGTTTCTGCATCCACTGCTTTTTGTGTTAATGGAGCAGTGTAGTTACTCATTGCTTGTGCCCAACTTGCCATTATGAAAGCACGTCCTGCTAATGCAGGGTTCATAAAGTTTGATCCAATTCCTCCGAATAATTGTTTTACAATTATAATAGAAAATACCGATCCTATGATAATCATTGGAATTGGTAATGTAACTGGCACGTTAAATGCCAATAATATACCTGTAACAACAGCTGATAAATCGCTAATTGTAGAAGGTTGTTTCATTATTTTTTGATAACAATATTCTGATAAAACGCAAGCTGCAACTGCTGCCAATACCAAAACTAAACTTCTCATTCCGAATTCGTAAACACTCACTATCAAAGCAGGAACTAAAGCAATGATAACATCAAGCATAATTCTTTGAATAGATACTGCACTTCTTTGATGAGGAGCAGCTTCTACGATTAAATGAGATAAGTCGTATTCTTTTTGTACAATTTCTTTATTTTCCATAGACTATCCCCTTTTCCTTTGTTGTGCTTTTAATTGAGTCTTTGCGTGTACAATTGCTTCAACTAATGGTCTGTTTGATGGACAAACATAGCTGCAAGTACCACATTCTATACAATCATTCAAATGCATTTTTTCTGCTCCTTCAAAATCACCGTTCAATGATTTTAATTGCAAGAACAATGGTAATAAGCCGATAGGACATACATCCACGCACTTAGCACATTTAATACAAGGTTCTGGAGAAGCAAGAGTTGCATCTTTTTCATTCATAAAAATAATTCCGCCTGTTGTTTTAACAGTTGGAGCATCCAAGTTGTATTGGCAAGCGCCCATCATAGGTCCACCAACGACAATCTTATATGGAGTTTCTTTGAATCCGTCACAATAATCCACTAAATCTTTGAATTTAGTGCCGATAGGAACGTAAACATTCTTAGGTTCTTTAATAGCTGAACCTGTCATAGTAACTATTCTGTGAGTCAAAGGAATACTGTGAACTACAGCATCGTAAATCGCCATAGCACTTGAAATGTTCAAACCTTGAACTCCTCTTTCGTTTGATCTTTGAGCCTTCGAAATCTTCTTACCAGTAATTGCATTGATAAGTCTTCTTTCGTCCCCTTGTGGGTATTTAGTTTTAACAGCACAAATCGAAATATTTGTTTCATCTTTTGCAGCATTTTTCAAAATTCCGATTGCCTTTTGTTTGTTATCCTCAACCCCTATGTATCCTTTGTCACAATCCATCAATTTCATGATAATTTTCAATCCACCAATTGCTTTTTGAGGATATAATTCCATATTAAGTTGGTCACTAGTTAAATAAGGTTCACATTCTGCCCCATTTAAGATTACTTCTTCGATTTTTACATCTGGTTTTTTCTTCATCTTAATGTGAGTAGGGAATCCTGCTCCACCTAAACCTACTATACCAGCTTCTTTTATTCTTTCTAGGATAACTTCTTTTGATAATTGTGTGAAATCATCATTTGTTTCAGTGTATCCTAATTCGTTTAAACCGTCTGATTCGATTACTACAACTTCACCTTTTTGACCATTTGACAATACCATCTGCTCAATCTTCATAACCTTTCCACTAACTGAACTGTGAACAGGTGCTGAAATAGTCGCTTTAGATTCACCAATTTTTTGGCCCACTTTTACCTCATCTCCTACTTTTACTGTAGGTGTACAAGGCGCACCAATATGTTGATGCAATGGAATATAAACCATTTTAGGTTCAAAATTTGTATCTAAAGGACAATTTTGAGTATAGGATTTATGATCATCCATGTGAAATCCGCCTTTAAAAGTCAGATTTTCTAAACTCATTTTTTCACCCCTTTAATAAAATAAAAAATGGTGCAGAGAAAGAGACTTGAACTCTTACGGGATTACTCCCACTGCCCCCTCAAGACAGCGTGTCTACCATTCCACCACCCCTGCGTGATAAAGACCTTTTGTGCAAAGGTCTTTTAATATTTGTTAATAATATTTTTGATTAATTTAATGTAGTTTTTCGCCCAAACTTTGAAATTTTTGTGCATATTTTCTTCTAGCTTAGTATCTTCGTAGAAGATCTTGTAAATATTGTATTGGTTTTCAACCTTTACAACGTAATACTTCGTCTCAGAAGAAGGAATATCGTCTAAAGTTTGACCATCTTTTGAAAAAGATTCGTTAGACAACCATTCTTTTACATTTCCAATTCCGCCGTTATAAGCTGCAATCGCCAAATCGTGATTTTTGAAATGGTGCAATAAATAGGACAAATAAGCCGTACCCATTTCAATATTCTTATCAGGTTTTTTCAAATCTTCCACTGTAAAGTGAGTGTTTCTCATATTGTTAATACTTTCAGCAGTATCTGGCATCAATTGCATAAGCCCCAAAGCTCCAGCTTTTGATTTTACACTTGGATCAAAGTTAGATTCAACTTTAATCACACTCATAACCAAAAGCGGATCCACGTTATATTCTTTTGCGTATGTATTAACCAAATCGACATATTTCACTGGTCTTGTCATAGTTGAATAAGCGCTCACGCCAAATCCAATTAAAAACACAATCACAATAATAGAAATAATCGTGATTAAAAATCTTTTAATAAATTTCATAATTTTTTCCTATCTATTAGTTTGTCAACTTTTTGTAGCAAATCTGTTTCAGTCGTGTTGTTTACGATAACTTCGTCAAATTCACTAATTTTTTTCTCATAATCTAGTTGAGAATTAATTCTTGTAACTGCGGTATCGTAATCAAAGTTGTTTCTATCCATTATCCTTTGAATTCTGATATTTCTATCAGCTACAACTACCCAATCTTCGTCGACGTCGATATATTTGTCAATCAATTTTTTGCTTTCCAAATACATAGAAATCTCAAGAAAAATCAAATCAGACTTTTCATTCTTAATTCTTTTTACTACTCTTAATATTATATCAGTATGTGTCAATTCTTCAAGTTTTTTTAGTAATGTTTTTGAATTAAATACAACGTTGGAAAGTTTCTTCCTATCGATGTTAGAATTTTCGTCCAAAATCCCTTCGCCAAACTCATCTATAAGCTTGTAATAAAGTTCTGTACCTTGTTCATAGATTTGGTGAGTAATCTCATCCAAATCTATTACAACAAAGCCTTTTTCTTTTATCCTTCTACACACCGTACTTTTTCCGCTGGCTATGTTACCACATACTACGATGATTTTTTTATTTTGCATCATACCAATTATCTGCACTGTTAACATCAATCTTCATGTCGACTTTCAGATCAACAGCATGTGTCATGACATCTTTCATGATTTCTAAAACTTTTTCTCTTTCATCTTCTGGACAATCAACAATAAGCTCATCGTGAACTTGCAAGATTAACTTGGCTTTTAGATTTTCTTCATTCAATCTATTGTAGAATTTCACCATAGCAACTTTAATTATATCCGCTGCAGAGCCTTGAATTGGCGTGTTAAGTGCCACACGTTCTCCAAAGCTTCTCACGTTGTAGTTTTTGGATTTTAATTCAGGAATGTATCTTCTTCTTTTCATTATAGTTTCAACGTAGCCTTTTTCCTTACCAATTGCAACTATATCTTCCATGTATTGCTTGATGCCTTTGTACGTGTTCAAATAATTTTCGATATATTCCTTGGCTTCTTTTCTAGTTATGTGCAAATCTTTACTCAAAGAATAATCTCCAATTCCGTAAACAATACCGAAGTTTACAGCCTTTGCGTTGGATCTTTGAAGTGATGTTACCTTGTCAAAATCAACCTTGAACACTTCGCTGGCAGTTTTCCTGTGAATGTCTGCTCCGTTTTTGAATGCATCAAGCATCACTTCGTCATTTGCCAAATCAGCCAACACTCTAAGCTCTATTTGAGAATAATCCGCATCCAACAGCACACTTCCTTTGCTTGGAACAAATGCTTTTCTGATAAGTCTTCCTTCTTCAGTTCTGATAGGAATATTTTGCAAATTAGGGTTAGTAGAGCTAATTCTTCCAGTTTGCGCTATAGTTTGTTGGAATGTAGTGTGGATTTTGCCGTCTTCTTTGATTAAATCAACCATTCCGTCGATATATGTCGTTTTGAGTTTCGCAATAGTTCTGTATCTTAAAATGTAGTCGATAATTTCGTGTCTACCACTTAAAGCCTCCAAAACTTCTTGGTCTGTCGATGGACCAGTTTTATTCTTTTTTATTACAGGAAGTTCTAAATCTTCAAACAACACTTCTGCTAATTGCTTTGATGAGTTGATGTTGATTTTCTTGCCGATAAGTTCCTCAACACTGTCCTCGATTGATTTTATCTCATCTTCGAAAAGTTCTCCCATCTCAACCAAAGTTTCTTTTTCTACACAAACTCCAGTAAATTCCATATCGCACAAAACTTTTATCAAAGGAATTTCAACATCTCTGTAAAGATGCATCATATCCTCTTCTTCGATTTCAGAAATCTTTTCGTACAATTTATTTGTGAACATCATGTATTTTACTACGTAATTGTCGATTTCTTTGTCATCTGATTCCAAAATAGTCTTCTTGGATCTGCCTTTACCTGTAATATCTTCAAGCGGCTTGAAATCATAACCTATTACTTTAGGATCAGACCTTTCCATGCTATAACTTGTCTTGGAAGGATCAAGCAAGTATTCTATGATTACAACATCGTCGTAATTGTACGAAATGTCGATGCCATAACGCATCAAATGATAAATACATGGTTTGATATCAAATGACAGCTTGTTGATGTCTTTTGATTCAAATTCTTCCTTAAATGATTTTACAATGTCTACGTTTCTTGTAATGTACACCTTGTCAGTGTAAATCGCAAAAACCACAGGCTCATTGTCGACATAGTAATCATCGTTAAACAATGCAAAAGTAAACTTTTTATTTTCTTTAATATAAGCTTTAATCTCATCTACGTTTTCATCTAAGTTTTCATATTCAAACTTTTCACTAGATTCTTCGTTTGGAAGTTTTTTGATAAAACTATTGAATTCAAGTTTTGTAAGAACTTCAATCAAATGATCATTGTCAGCTTCTTTTATAGAACAATCATCGATTACAAATCCCATCAAATCTTTTGGAACATCTGTATTAATCGTTCCAAGTTCTCTACTTAGATATGCGATTTTTTCTCCATCGATGACTTTTTGTTTTGTTTTCTTGCCAGAGATTTCATCTACGTGCTCGTACAATCCCTCAATACTTCCGTATTTTTGAATGTATTTAAGAGCAGTCTTCTCTCCAACTCCATCAATTCCCGGAATATTGTCTGATTTATCCCCCATCAAGCCTTTCAAATCAATCATTTGCTTAGGAGTAATTCCGTATTCTTCTTTTAAAGTATCCACATCGTAGATTTTCGTTTCAGTAATTCCTCTTTTTGTAAGAACAACTTTTGTATTATCGTCGATAAGTTGTAGATAATCCTTATCACCAGTCAATAAATACACATCGTAGTTTTTTGATGAAGCTTGTTTTGCCAAAGTTCCAGCAATATCGTCTGCTTCATATCCTTTTAAATCAATGTATGAAACTCCCATCGCTTTTAGCAATTCTTTAAGCATATCGAATTGTGCGATAAGTTCTTCTGGAGTTTCTTGGCGATTACCCTTATATTCAGAATATTTTTCGTGTCTAAAAGTTGGCTCTTTTCTATCGAAACATACCACCACAAGTTCTGGATTGAGTTTATCCATCACAGAATAATACATATTCATAAAACCAAACACACCATTAGTGTGAATGCCATCTTTTGTAGTCAAATCCCTGATAGCGTAAAAGCCTCTAAATAATAGCGATGAACCGTCAATAATTAAAGCTTTTTTTGACATTTTATAATCCCTTGTTTTCTTTTTCGATGGCCATTATCTTATCCACTCTTCTTTGGTGACGACCAGCTTCGAATTCATTTTCCAAGAAAGTTTTGATGATAAGTTTGGCAACCTCATCTCCAATTACACGCGCTCCGATGCAAAGCACATTCGCGTTGTTGTGATTTCTGCTCATTTTCGCACTGTATACATCAGACACACAAGCTGCTCTTATTCCTTCAAATTTGTTCGCTGCCAAGCTCATACCAATTCCTGTCCCACAAATCAAAATCCCCAAATCAGAGTTTTCTTGTTGGATTTCTTCGCAAACTTTCTTTGCGTAATCTGGATAATCCACTGAATCAGCTGAATTTGTTCCCAAATCCACAACTTCATTTCCCAAACTTTTTATATATTCAACCATTGAATCTTTTAATTCAAATCCACCGTGATCTGCCGCTATTGCTATTTTCATAAAACCCTCCAAATAATTTATTAATTACATTTTATAATATGTTTATGTATTTATCAATTATTTGAAGAATTACACATTTTATGATAAAATATAGTTACAAAAATATGGGGATGTCTTGGTTTCGACAGGGATATTGAAGTTTGAATAGCGAGTCGTTTTCGTCTACAAACGTAAAAAAAGGAAAACTAAATATAAACGCTGAAGATAATAACTTCGCATTAGCTGCCTAATAACGGCGGCCGATTCAAAAACTAGAAAATCGTCCTGCGTTTTCTTTTTGAATCTCAACTAATTAGCAGGAACATCTCGTATATTTTCCTCTAGTATATGAGATTATTTAAGAGGATATATCGATCATAGTTTTGTCAATTAAATTTTGATCGACGAATAAAACTTAATTGACTGCACTCGGAGAAGTTCTTAGGGATATATTTTTGGACAGGAGTTCGAATCTCCTCATCTCCACCACTAAAAAAGGTAGCCTTATATAAGGCTACCTTTTTTTATTTGCTTTTTGTTATTTCAATTCATTAATTATTACCGTTGAGTTGTCCCCTGCAAACACGTTGTGTTTCAAATTAGTTTGCGTATCAATGTATTCGATGCATTTGTCATCGTAAGTAAAATCAAATTTGCCTGATTTCTTGAAAATTTCTTTTCCTTCTGCGTTGTAAATTATGATTTCTCTTTTGATTCCACCGCTGTACTCACTTTTTACATTTTTCTTAAATCTTTGAAATCCTGCTGATTTGAACACCAATGCACTGCACGACGCCAAAAATATAAGTACAACTACCAAAATAATCCATATTTTTTTCTTCACATTTTTTGTTTTGTTTTCTTCTGACATCTTATTCCTCCTTTTTTATTTCCCAAATTTTTATGAAACGCTTTTCAAATTCTCAAACTACGTTTTAAAATATCGTTGTTATTTGTCACGCTAAAATACTTTAACACTATATGATTTATTCGTTAAATATTTCGTTTTTTATTTGACTAAACGATTCCAATATTGATATAATATTATTATAGCAGAAACATATAAGTTTTTGTACAAATTACAAAAGGAGTGATTTATTATGGCAAATGGAGTACTTCATATTCCAGGTTTTATTCACTTTGGAGAAGGAGCTTTTTCAAAATTAAGTGAATTAAAAGGTAAGAAAGCAATCATAGTTACAGGCGGTAATTCTATGAAGAAAAACGGTTTCGTAGACAGAGCTTGTGAAGAATTGAAGAAAGCAAACATGGAAGTATGTGTTTTTGATGGCGTTGAAGAAAATCCATCAGTTACAACTGTTGAAGCAGGCGCTAAGAAAATGCAAGAATTCCAACCAGATTGGATCGTAGCATTAGGTGGCGGTTCTGCAATGGACGCCGCAAAATGTATGTGGGCTTTTTATGAACATCCTGAATTAAAATTCGAAGACATTATCGAACCAGGATCACTTCCAGAACTTCGTAAAAAAGCAAAATTTGTAGGAATTCCATCAACTTCTGGTACAGCAAGTGAAATCACAGCATTCTCAGTAATCACTGACACAGAAAAACACATCAAATACCCATTGGTATCTGATCACATCGTTCCAGACATCGCTATAGTAGATCCAGTCCTACCATCTAAGATGCCAAAATCAGTTACAGCAAATACTGGTATGGACGTTGTAGCACACGCAACTGAAGCATTGGTTTCTAATATAGCTAACGATTATACTGATGCACTTGCAATTCACGCATTGAAATTGGTATTTGAATATTTGCCAAAAGCTTGTGAAAATCCAGATGACATGGAAGCTCGTGAAAAAATGCATAATGCATCAACAATGGCAGGTATCGCATTCACATCAGCTTCACTTGGTTTAGTTCACTCATTAGCACACAAAATTGGTGGAGAATTTGGAATTACCCACGGACTTGCTAACGCAATTCTACTTCCATACATCACACAATTTAACAGAAAAGCTACTGACAAAGTTGATTGGATTGAAAAAGAATTAAACGTTGAAGATTATCCAATCGCTGTTAGAGAATTAGCTAAAAAAGTTGGCATTCCACCAACATTGAAAGAAGTTGAAGAAAAATTCGGATTTAACAAAGAAAAATTTGACGAAGTATTAGATGAAATGAGCAAGAACGCTTATGAAGATCCATGTACTTTGACAAACCCACGTGAATCAAATCCAGAAATAGTTAAAATGATATTTACTCACGCTTACAACGGAGAAGATATAACAGAATAATATAACTCAAAAAATCCTGCGTAATGCAGGATTTTTTTATTGCTTTTATATTTGATTTTACAAATACTCTACGAATTTTTCAATTTGCTTTTTTACATTTTCATCTAATTTTTCAATCCACCTTTTAGGAATTGTAGAATATCCATGAATTGATCCACTGATACTTCCAGCAATTGCAGCTATTGTGTCAGAATCTCCCCCGTGATTTACAGCATTTATAATACAATCTTCAATTGAATTTTCCTTAGCCCAATGAATCGCATTATTGAAAGTGTTCACGATATATCCTGATGGTTTTAACAATTGCGTATCTTTTAGTTCATGATTTTTTCCGTTGATATTATCTCTGATAATTTGTGTGTATTCTTTTAAAATTCTGTCACACATTTCGTTATTGTGAGTGAGTCGTCCTTGTTTTATATTCAAATCTTCAGAAGTTTCATTATCTAATAATGCACAAGGAAGCGCTCTCATCAAGCTTCCATTTCCAAGCGCTGTATCGTCTTCTTCGATAAATATTTCGTATTGAATGTAGTGTTCGATAGCACGTCTACATTGATTGCCAATACCTCTTGGATGAGTATTGTACCACTCCACGAAATTTTTCATAGTATTTTTCTCAAAATTATAACGGTCATTTTCCATCAGAGAATTCATAACACAAATACTCATATCAGTATCGTCAGTGCATTCTCCTGGATTCAAATCAAGCCAACCACCTCCGACAATATCTGTAATCCTGCCGTATTTTTCATGGATTTCTTCTTCTGTCATAAATTCCGTCGTAGCTCCCATGCTATCACCTATCGCAAATGCATACAACGCTCCTTTGATTTTGTCTTTGTAATCAGAGTTCATTTTTTCATCCCCTTTTGTATATTATATCTCAAACCGATAGCTTATTGAATTTATCAACCATAAAAACATTTACATAGTATAAAAATATGATAAAATAATTTTAGAGGTGAAAAAATGAAATTTACAGAATACAAATACACTAGACCTAACTTCGAAGAAGACAAGAAAAAGGTCGAAGATTTTATCAAAAGATTTAACGATTCCACAACTTCTGAAGAACAAATCAAAATCATGGAAGAAATGGACAAATACAAGAAAACATTAAGCACTAATGTCAACCTTGCCTACATTCGTCACACAATTGATACAAACGATGAATTCTACAAAGAAGAACAAGATTTCTTGGATGAATACATGCCACATTATTCAGTGCTTGACACTAAAATGTACGAAGCAATCGACAACTCCAAATTCAAAGACGAATTGGTTAAACATTTCGGACAACATTTGTTTGATTTGATCAGCTGCCAATTGATTTTTAATGAAAAAGCTGTTCCTTTTAAGCAAAAAGAAAACCAATTAACTACTAAATACAACAAATTAATAGCATCTGCACAAATCGAATTTGACAATAAAACATTGACATTGTCACAAATGGCTCCTTACACACAATCAAAAGATCGTGATGAAAGAAAAGCTGCCACAAGAAAAATCTCAGAATTTTTCGCAGAACATGAAAAAGAAATCGACGATATTTACGATGAAATGGTTCACGTTAGAACAGATATGGCTAAAGCTTTGGGATTTGATTCATACATTGAATACCAATACAAATCATTAATGAGAACTGATTATGACAAGAATGATGTTGCAAAATACAGAGAATTTGTCAAAAAATATGTAACACCAGTTTATCTTGAATTGAGAAAGAAACAATCTAAGAGAATTGGCATTGAAGATATGAAAGCTTACGATAACAACGTAATGTTCACTGATGGTAACGCAAAACCTCACGGAGAAAAAGACTTCTTGGTAGATAACGCTAAGAAAATGTACTCAGAATTGTCACCAGAAACTAAAAAATTCTTCGATTTTATGTATGAAAGAGAATTATTCGATTTGGAAAGTAAAAAAGGTAAAGAAGGTGGCGGATATTGTACTACAATTGAAGATTATGAATCTCCATTCATCTTCGCAAACTTCAACGGAACTACTCACGATGTCGAAGTAATGACTCACGAAGCTGGTCATGCATTCCAATCATACACTTCAATGGACGGAAGAATTTTTGAATACATCTGGCCAACATTTGAAGCTTGTGAAATCCACTCAATGAGTATGGAATTTTTGACATGGCCATGGATGGAATTGTTCTTCGAAGAAGAAACTAACAAATTCAAATTTTCTCACTTAGATGGAGCTATCAGTTTCATTCCTTACGGTGTAACTATCGACCATTTCCAACACTTCGTATACGAAAATCCAGATGCAACAGCTGAAGAAAGAAAAGCAAAATATCACGAAATAGAATTGATGTATCGTCCAAACTTGGATTATGATGATGAATTCTTGGAAAAAGGAACTTGGTGGTACAGACAAGGTCACATCTTCAATAACCCATTCTATTACATTGATTACACATTGGCACAAGTTTGCGCATTCCAATTCTTATTGAAATCAAGAAAGAACCGTGAAGAAGCATTCAAAGATTACCTTGAAATCTGTAAAGTTGGTGGAAGCCAATCATTCTTCGGAATAATGAAAGCTGGTAACATCAAAAACCCAATGAACGATGGAGTTCTTGAAGAAATCCTTCCACAATTATTGGAAATATTAGACGAAATAGAAAAAAAATTATAAAATTTTAGAGTGGACATAGTCCACTCTTTTTTTTGTATATAAGATTTGTTTTTTTTAGAAAACGTTATATAATTAAATTAAATAAACAGTTTGGAGGCTTTTATGAAACGTAATAAATTATTTGTGATTTTACTGTCTGTACTGATGATGTTTTCATTCACTATGTGTAAGAGTAAAACTATGAATACTTACAATCCGTATTCTGAAAGATACGGCATAAGTTCTGAAGATGATTTAAAAAAGGCTATGCAATCCATGAAAGAAAACGAAGATTATCCAATTTACAAGGATGGTAAGGAAGAATCCAAAATTCACAGACAATATCTATTGGATTTGTATGAGAAAAATGATTTGTCTGCGATAAAAACCTACATTGATAACAACAAATTAATATTAGGAAAGAATTAGAAAAAGACACTCTATTTTTATGAGTGTCTTTTAAAATATATCTGATATTACCGATCTTATGCTATCAAATTGTTTGATTTCAAGATCGTATTTTTGTGTTAGTTTTGTGTTTTGTGAGATATAAACTTTTTTGTATCCCAATCTTTCAATTTCTTTTAATCTGGTTTCGATTTGTGGGACTCTTTTGATTTCTCCAGTTAATCCGACTTCTCCAATGAACACGACATCTGATGGAATTGGTTTATTCATAAGTGATGATGCAATCGCCATTATTATGGACAAATTCACAGATTGCTCTTGGATTTTGATTCCTCCTGTGGTTTTGATGATGACATTCTTGTCGTACATATTCATTCCAGCGCGTTCTTCCAAGATAGAAATCAACGTATTCAATTGGTCTTTACGAAGGCTATCCCCTATTCTTTGAGGATACGGAGTGAATGATTTGGACACCAATGCTTCAACTTCGACAACCAAAATTCGTGATCCTTCTTTTATTACAGAAAGCGCTGCACCATTTACATCTTTTTTCCTTTTCGTGACGAAATAATCTGACGCATCTGTGATTTCTTTTATTCCATCTTCTTGCATATTAAACAGTCCAATCTCTCCAGTTCGACCAAATCTGTTTTTCGTCGTTGTCAACAATCTCAATGGATCGTCACTTTCACCTTCCAAATAAAGCACAGTATCCACCAAGTGTTCAAGCGTTCTGAGTCCTGCCATTTCGTCTGATTTTGTCATATGCCCAACCATAATCGCAAGAGTTGGTTTTTCGGGATTTTTGCAGATTTCTACAATTTTATTCGCACATTCTACAGTTTGCACAGGAGAACCTGGACGTGAAGTGTATTCACGAAGCTGGAATGTTTGAATACTATCCAAGAAAATCACATCCGGTTTTATTTTGTGAATAGAATCCAAAGCGTTGTCCATGCTTGTCGTTGAAATCAACCAAATATTTTCCGGGATTTTCTCCATAGTTCTCATCGCTCTTTGTTTGATTTGAGATGTGGATTCTTCTCCAGAAATGTAGAGAACTTTTATATTTTTAGAAGCCAAATCATTTGCTAGTTCCAACAGCAAAGTCGACTTTCCAGCGCCTGGTCTTGCAGTTAGAATTGACACGGAATCTCTGACAAGTCCTCCACCAAAAACTCTGTTTAATTCAGTAATCGACGATTGAATTCTCTCCGATGAATCAATCTTTACATCGACTAATTTAACTGCTTTTGAAGATTTGGTCGAACTTGTCGTTGTAGTATTCGATTTTTCATCTACGATTTCTTGTTCTTGCATAGAACCCCAGCTGTTACAACTGGGGCATTTTCCTATCCACATGGCTTGCTCGTAGCCACAATTTTTGCACACGTATTTTGTTTTCTTTTTCATATTATTGTTTCACAGTCTTTTTGCGTCTTACATATCTTCTAAAGCTAACCTTGTCGTTAACCACAGTTATAGTTGTTTTTCTATTTTTGTCGATATCTCCGTTCAGGATCTTGTCGGCAAGTTCATTTTCAATATCTGTTCTGATAAGTCTTTCAAGAGGTCTTGCTCCGAATTTCTTGTCGTATCCTTTGTCTACAAGATAATCCAAGATTTTTTCGTCATATGAAATTATCAAATCATTCTTAGCCATTCTGTCAACTAATTCATCCATCATAAGTCCAGCAATTTCTTTTACATTTTCCTTGTTCAAATTGCTAAACACGATAACATCGTCTAATCTATTCATAAATTCTGGCTTGAACATCGACTTCATTGCATTGTTGATAGTTTCTTTGTTTCTGTTGTATTCATCAACTTCAACATCTTCTGCTGTATTAAACCCAATTACATTTTTGCTTTCAAGTTCACTTGCGCCAATGTTTGATGTCATTATGATTACAGTGTCTTTGAAATTAACCACACGTCCTTTGGAGTCTGTAAGTCTACCGTCGTCCAAAACTTGCAAAAGCGTGTTGAAAACATCTGGATGAGCCTTTTCGATTTCATCAAACAATATTACAGAGTATGGTTTCGTACGCACCATATCAGTTAATTGTCCACCATCATCATGGCCAACATATCCTGGAGGAGATCCTATCAGTTTTGATACGGAGTGTTTTTCCATATATTCTGTCATGTCGATTCTAATCATCGCATTTTCATCATTGAACAATTCCTTGGCAAGTTTCTTCGCCAAGTATGTTTTACCGACACCAGTTGGTCCAACAAATACAAACGATCCAATTGGCTTGTTAGGATTTTTGAGTCCGACACGCGCTCTTTTAATTGCATTAGAAATTGAATCGATAGCCTTGTCTTGACCGATGACAACTTTTTTCAAATTATCAGCCAAGAACAAATATTTTTGTGATTCTGATTCTGTTAGCTTGGACACAGGAACCTTCGCCCAGCGTGACACGATATTCGCTATTTCATCGAATCCAATTTCCAATTTGTTTTCGTCTTGGTCTTCTTCTTCCATTTCTGCTTCTACTTCCTTGATGGCATCTCTTTTTTCTGCTGCAAGCAAAAAGTCAGAATTTTGAATAGCTTCTTGTTTTTCTGCTTCTAATTCTTCTAGAATTTTCGCATAATTTTTGCCACCAGTGAAGTTTTTCACTCTAACCATCGATTGAGCTTCATCTATCAAATCTATCGCCTTGTCTGGCAAATATCTGTCGTTCAAATATCTGTGCGATAATTCTACACTCGCTTTGATTGCTTCGTAACTAATTAGAACGTGATGGTGTGATTCGTATTTGTCCTTCAATCCTTCAATAACTTGAATAGAATCCGAAACAGAAGGCTCATCTACCATGATAGTTTGAAGTCTTCTCTCAAAAGCTTGGTCCTTTTCGATAGTTTTTCTGTATTCATTGATAGTTGTAGCTCCGATTATTTGTAAATCGCCTCTCGCCAATGATGGTTTCAAAATATTTGATGCATCCAGCGCACCCTCTGCACCACCTGCGCCCATCAACGAATGAAGTTCATCTATAAACAAAATTTTGTTTTCGGAATTTGACAAAGTATCGATAACTTTTTTGATTCTTTCTTCAAAATCTCCTCTGTATTTTGTTCCAGCCAACAACGCTGCCAAATCCAATGACAAAATCTCCTTGTCCTTGAAAATATCATTAACATCTCCATTGACAATCTTGACAGCCAAGCCTTCCACAATAGCAGTCTTTCCGACACCAGGATTTCCAATCAACACAGGGTTATTTTTCTTACGTCTAAGAAGAACTTGGATTATCCTTTCGATTTCTTCCTCACGACCAATACATGGATCAATCTTTCCCTCTTTTGCCAATTCGTTCAAATTCTTAGTGTACTTTTCTATCTCACTTGACTTAGAAGAACTAGCTGATGTGTCGTTGACATCTCCTTGTTCTCTCTTCATCTTCATAAAGAAATATTTTCGAAGTTCCGCTGTCAATTTCATAATATCCACGCCTGTTTTTTTCATCAAATGATTAGCGTAGTTAGAACTATCCATGCAAAGCGCTGCCATAATGTGTTCTGGAGTAATCGCCCTTTCTCCGTAAGTGTTGGACAATCCCACAGCTTGAGTGATTATTTCTTCAAGTTTCGGGCTAATTCTTTGATTAGTTTCCTTGCTGTCTCCATAACCCAACTCATCTATAATTAAATTTCTAATTTTTTCGTAATTTCCACCGTGTTTTTTCAAATATTGAGACGCCTTGAAATCAAACTTGAACATCGCAAGTAGCACATGCTCCACTCCAAGATCCGCGTGCTTCAAACTAATTGCCTCATACACAGCCTCAGTTCTTAAATTATAAATATCTGATTTTCTCAATTTTTCACCTGTCTTTCCAAAGTATCCTTGATGATTTCGCTTCTCAAAACTCCAATGTTTTGATTCAATTTATTGTTTTCACGAAATTTTTCAAGCTTCAACTTATTTGTCTTATCGTACAAGTCCAGAATATCATCTACATTGAAACCATCGACTATGCCAAAATCGATAGCTATCAGTAAATCTCCAATCCTGTTCATTCCTTCAATTTCATCCAAAACTCTTGAATATTTTAGCATCGAAACACTTCTCAAAAGATCATCCTTAAACTCAGGATTATTTTCGAATAAAATGCGTCTGTTTTCAATTTCCTTTCTAGAAATCGAATCAATCAAAAGCGTCATATCATTGATAATATATTCAGGATCCATCAAATGACCATTAGTCGTAAGCCTGTAAATCGAACTTTTCGTATTAGAATTGAAAGCTTTCTCAAACATATATCCTCTGTATCTTGCAACATCTTGAATATCATCAATCTTGTTGAAATACTCCAAAGCCTTCAAGTTCATACACACGCTCACATCCATCATACATCCCGAATCGTAGAAATCATCTGACAAATATCCAAAATCAATATCAAAAGCAAAATTCAATTTATCATTCAATTTTTCTTCGATATTCAAACATTTTTCGTAAATATCTCTCAAATTTTTCCCAAAATCGTAAGCAGTAATGCAAATGTGGTCATTATCTGCCAAAGTAAACACGCATTTTTTATCGCTATTTATGATAACTTCCGGAGACACATCCTCATAGTAAGCACTGGAAATATATCCTTGTTTTCTAAGATAATCTCTGTTCGTACTTTTAGTATCCTTAAAAGAATAAACGCTAGACTCCTTCAAATATTCCAAATTATTCAATTCTTTTTTAATATCTGATTTCATATCGTCGCAAGAATCCGTATCTATAACCAACATAAAATTATAGTCCGACAAATTTCTTCTCAACGACACATCAGATTTCATTACAACACTTGAATTATTCATAACATTTTTCCCTATACTCTTGTAATTTCAATTCCAAATCGTCAATCTTCGTTTGAATATCGTGACACTTTTCAAATTCCTCATTATCCATTGCAATGAAAAGTTCATCAGACAAGCTATCCAACTTCTCCAAAATTTCCTTAGCCTTTTCAAAATTCTTAGGGAATTTGCCCCTGTAATATTTTGGATAGCTTTTCGAATTTCTCTTATCCATTATGAAATCTCTGAAATGATCGTAACAATATTTGCAACCAATCGATGAATAATTCTTCAACTCATCAAACGGCATATTGCACACTGGACACACACTTTTATCGTCAACATCTTTCTTTGAAGATTGTTGTACCTTTTCAAAAGGTAAATGTTCCACCACATCAGAAATTTGCTTTGCGATTTCTTCAAAAAGCTCCTTGTTTTCGTTCAATTCTTGATCAGAATCAAACTTAAAATCAGAATTCGAAATAATCTCATTCTTCAAATTATTCATATATTCTTCATAGCAATCATGACACAAATTAACATCACGAGCACCAAATGGCCCCACGATTTTAACTTGAATAAAAGCAGGTTTGCCACAATTATCGCAATTCATATAATCACCTCTATCTCATAAAAGCCAATAACATATTCTTCAATAAATCAGCCCTCAGAATATTTCTGTCATTAAAATCCACCTTCGACAAAGTATTATCCTCCAAAGCGTGAACCATAACCAAGGCTTCCCTTTCAGTTATCAATTCCTCATCCAAAAGCATATTAATAATATTATTCGACTTATCCTTTGTAATTCTATCTCCAATAACATTTTCGACAATCTCCTTAATCGGATTACTGTCTTCAATTGTTAATTTTATTATTTTAACATATCCACTTCCACCGCGTCTACTTTCAATATAATAACCCTTGTACGGAGTAAATCTAGTAGTCAGAACGTAATTAATTTGCGATGGAGCACAATTAAACTGATTGGCAAGATCATTTCTTCCGATTTCGATGAAATCATCGTCAGTGTTACTCAACAACTGCTTCAAAAAAGCTTCAATGCTGTTACTAAGCCCTGCCATACTATCACCTCTTTTGACTTTCTCTGACTAATTGCATAAAAAAATTTATCTTGATTAAATTATACCATCTTTGACCTTTCATATCAACAACAAAATCCTACAACATTTCTAATATTTTCAAAATAAAAAGGAAAGCTATTAAAGCTTCCCCAATTAATTTATATTCCCACAAAAACCTCTACGATTTTTTCTATTTTTTCGAGAACAATTTGTTTTTTCTTTTCCCTTGCACCTTGTCTACGAGAAGTAGTTGGCAAAATTTTATCTAATCCAGTACCTGCATAATCCACAAAATCTTTTGCTATTGACTTATTGATAAAATGATATGCGCCTTCTTTTAATTTTTCTTCTTCAACAAGAACTTTGCCATTCTTTATCTGTAAAACCTTCCATATATTCTTCGTAGCTTTTTTCAAGAATTTCAGCACTTATCATCGCAGTATTGTTGCCTCCTTTCCGGGGGAAATAAAAAAGCGGCCCAGACTTTTACATCTGAACCGCTAAAATTTTAATTCTATAGTTTTTTATTATTTTTAATTTTATTACTGTTGTGACGTACTTTATAAATTATATGTCGCAAACTATTCTTTGCTATTTAATGCTTTATTGATGGTTTCTTGAATAAGAGGACTACAGCATTTACCCAAAGGATTGTTAATTTCGCACTTTCCATTTTTCATTGCCCCTGTAAGTCTAATAATATCTTTAATATTCTTTGCACCATCATCTAAAACAGCATTTATAATTTGTTGCTCTGTAACTTGGTTGCAATAGCATATATATTTGGGATTTGCATTCTTTTTAAACCATATAGGAACTTTTACTTCTTCCTTATAAAAAACTCTTTCATTGTTTAAGTTATAATACACGACATCACAATCTTCATTCATACATAAATAGTAAGTTTCTTCATCTACAACCTTTCCCCTAAGGTTTTCTGATACCATATGCTTTACAGTTATATTCTTAACCTTTTCTCCTATTTCGTAACATTTGGGGCAATTTTCTTTTTCTTTCACTGTACCAGTGGTTTTTTGTATTGAAACGCAGCAAGATTGATTTATCTTATTTTCTTGACTCACTTTATTTCCTCCTGTCTAAATAAATATTATTTCTTTAGTTAATCAGGATATCTAATACCTCTTTCAATGTATCTACAATATATTCTCCCTGTCGGTATCTCCTTTTCTCTGCTATAACTCGAACTTGGTCCTTAGATTCAACCACATCTATTATTCTTTTAGGATATTGAACCCATTTCCCTATCTCCTGATATTCTTGATTCATAATAATAAATGTTGGTGTAATAACTTTTTCATTAGGCATAAACTTACTGTAACTATCTGTATCTATTACTTTAAGTTTTATATTTTCATTATTTTTTTCTAACCAATGAACTACAGGAATATTAATTATAGAATCAATACACCAGTTTTCTCCAATCGCAAGTATATTAAATTTGCTTGTTATACTACTAACCTTTTCTAAATATCTCTCTAAATTTAAATAATTTCTTATCGCATTATTAGCATACTTCTTATATCTATCCTGAGCAGTATCGTAAAATTGTTGAAAAGAAACTCCAGAGTTAAATATTTGCTTGTATTTCAAATTGTCACTTCCTCCTAAAAAAGTAAGTTACTCCATATAATTTACTTACTATTTATCTAATTAAATTTTACCCTTTGCTCTACTAAGATATTCAACTTGAACATAATTATACTGATGCGTAACTAACTATCACCTTAAATATGATTGTATTAGATAATTATCAACTATTCAAGAGCTAATGTCCTTACCTCTCATGCACTGCTCACAGCAATTAGACCCTAATTACTCTAAGCAATGTACGAAATATATTTAGTTAAAGTTCCTGAAACCGTTGATTTATTAGCAAAAACTGCACCCATCACTATTATGACACGTTCCCCCACATCTCGGATCATATACCTTTTTAATGCTTGTTTTGCCGTCCATTACAAGCTTTGCCAAAAGCTTTGACACTGTTTGGGGAGTGAAGAATTCTCCACCAGATTTTCCTGCATTACTGGCATAGTTGGATGTCAAATATTCGTATGCATCTCCGAATGCGTCGATGTCGTTGTTTTCAAATTTGCCGAAATTAATTTTGTCAATTCCAGTTAGTATGTCGCATAATCTTTTGTTCTTCTCAGCTACCGTTGCTCCAAGTTTGTTGCTTGTGGTGTCAACATCTTCGAATAATCCTTTGATGTCATCTTTTGAAGGATATCCTATTGCGCTTTTTTCGATTGATTTGAATATATTTGCCAAATCTGTGTTCAAATTTTCATTGGTGCGTGCAGTTTTTACGACATTTTGAAATAATTGGCTTGGTAGTATGAAAAACCCTTTTTCTTCTACTGTATCTGGTCTGAAATCTGTTTCGGCTTCTTCATCTGTTATTTCTGCATAATCGAATGATTCATCTCCAGCTTCGTGTTCAACTTTGTTGAAAAATTCTGTGATGTTTTCTGAGATAAATCTGTAGAATAAAATTCCCAATATGTATTGTTTGAAGTCCCATCCGTCAACAGCACCTCTGACATCATCTGCAATCGCCCAAATTTTCCTGTGAAGTTCCGTTCTTTGTGTTGACTCGTTATTCTAATTTAATACTACTTACATTTTCATCTCTCCTATTTATGTTAATTTCTCATTATGTTTTTTTAAATTTTACGTAATATTTCATTTAATTGGATCATATAATTAATTGACTATATCGTGTTTTATATTTCAGATATTAATTGATTTGTATTTTTGATTTTGTTTACATTCTCAGCATATGTGTTATAGACTATTATTATCCATCACTATGATAACCTCTTGTTAATTAATGCAGCTTGTCAGTTATCACTATTTAATTATTGGAGGTTCCATTTTTGAGTATAATCCTTTGTGTTCATCTTATATAGCGGTATTTTTCATGTAAAAAAATTACAGGCAATTTTCATTGCCTGCAATTTATAAAAATGAGATAGATATGATTGCTTATTTTCCCCAAACTTTTTCAGCTATTTTTTTAATTAATTTTAGTTTTTGCCATTGTTGCTCAATCGTCAATATGTTTCCATTTTCGTTAGATGAAAATCCACATTGTGGACTTAGACATAATCTATCAAGAGATATGAATTCAGATGCTTTGTGAATTCTAGCGATGATTTCATCTTGGTCTTCGAGTTGTCCTCTTTTTGATGTGATAAGTCCAAGAACGACTTTTTTATCTCCTGCAACGTATTTTAATGGTTCAAACCCGCCTGATCTTTCATCGTCGTATTCAAGATAGAATGCATCTACGTTTTCTTGTGCAAATAATATTTGTGCGATTTTGTCGTAGGCACCACTTGCTGCATATGTTGATTCGTAATTTCCTCTGCAAACGTGCGTTGTTATTGTCAAATCTTTGGGTCTGTCTTCAAGTGCTAAGTTATTAATTCTCAAATATTTGTTAGCTTCATCATCCAATGAAACTGATTCGCCGTATTTTCTGTTGATATAATCAGAATCTACTAACATTCCCCATGTGCAATCGTCAAATTGTATGTTTCTGCATCCTGCTTCATACAAATCCTTGATAACTTGTTTGTATGCCTTCGCGATATCTTGTTCCAACTTTTCATAATCTGGATAGATTTGTTTCGTGATTTCTGCATTATCTTCCCTGAATAATTCCACGATTAATTGTGCTGGAGCAGGTATTGTTTGTTTTGCGATTGTATTGTCATCTTCAAATTGTTTTACGAATTTAAAATGTTCTACGAATGGATGATTTTCTCCTGTGATTTTTCCTTCAACTTGTACTGATGTATGGTACGTTTCCTTGCCATGGAAATAATATCCATGGTCAAGTTCAACTCTTTTAATTCCATTTAGTCCCCAGAAGAAATCCAAATGCCAGCTTTTTCTTCTGAATTCTCCATCAGTTATTACGTGATAGCCCAATTCCTTTTGTTTTTCGATTAATTTTTTGATACATTCATCTTCTATTTCTTTTAGTTCTTGTTTTGTGATTGTTTCTTTTTCGAAGTCCGATCTTGCCTTTAGTAATTTTTCATCTCTCAAGAAACTTCCTACATAATCATATCTAAATGGTACGTGTAAACTCATTTTCAATCTCCCCCTTAATGCTTCCTATTTTGCTGGTATTATTTCGCCTTCAAATTTTTCTTCGATATATTTCTTAACTTCGTCTGATTGGAAAGCTTCCAATACTTTCTTGTAAGTTTCGTTGTCTTTGTCTTCTTCTCTAGCTGCTATTACATTTGCAAATGGGTTTCCCTCAGCTTTTTCTGTTGCAATTGCATCTTTCTTTGGTGATAGATTTGCTTCTAATGCGTAGTTTGAATTGATTACAGCAATTGCGGCGTCTTCGTATGCTCTTGGAATTGTTGCAGCTTCAACTGGTGTGAATTTCAAGTTCTTAGGATTTTCTGCAATGTCTTTTTCAGTAGCTTCCAATCCTGCATCAGCTTTTAATTTGATTACTTTGTTTTCTTCTAATAATTTCAACGCTCTTGCTCCGTTTGTAGCATCGTTTGGAATTATAACTTCATCTCCATCTTTTAATTCATCAAGTGATTTGTATTTTTTAGAATAAACTCCCAATGGTTCGATGTGAACTCCACCTAATGATACGATTTTTGTTCCTCTTTCTTTGTTGAAGTTTTCCAAGTAAGGTATGTGTTGGAAGAAGTTCAAGTCGATGTCTTTTTCTTCAAGTGATGTGTTTGGTGTTACATAATCGTCAAATTCTTTGATTTCTAGCTCAATTCCATCTTTTGCCAAGATTTCTTTTGCTTTTTCTGCAATTTCTTTGTGAGGTGCTGGAGATACTCCAATCACAACCTTCTTGTTTTCTGTAGTTTGTGATTCTTGTTTTGTGCTTTGTCCGTCTTCTTTTTTGCTTTCTTTTTTAGCACATGATGTTAATACCAATGCTAATGCCAATACTACTAATAAAATTTTCTTTTTCATTTTTACCACTCCTATATGTTTTTTTTGTTTAATTTATTTGAAATTTTTGTACCTGATATTTGTACAATTTCAACCAAGATTATAATTACAACTACTGCCCACAATAATACTTCTGTGTTAAATCTGTCGTAGCCGTATCTTTTTGCCAAGGCTCCCAAGCCTCCTCCACCAATTGTTCCTGCCATTGCAGAATATCCAATCAGTGTGATCATTAAGTTTGTTATTGCCAACACCAATTGTGGCAATGATTCTGGAATCAATACTTTTGTCAATATGTTAAAATTACTTGCTCCCATTGATTTGGACGCTTCAATGATTCCTCTATCCACATTCAAGAATTCTTGTTCGAATAATCTCGCTAAAAATGGAATTGCACCGACTGTCAATGGAACGATGGATGCTGATGTTCCTATTTTTGTTCCGACGATCAACTTGGATAGTGGAAGTAATACTATCATCAATATGATGAATGGAAATGATCTTGTAATGTTAACTATTACATCCAACACCGCGTATAGTTTTGGTTTTGGATTAAGTCCAGATTTTCCAGTTGTATACAAAATAAGTGCCAATGGAAGGCCAAATAAAATTGTGAAAAACGTACTTACTAAAATCATGTACAATGTCTCGCCTGTGGCTTCTAATACCAAATGTAATAAATCATCCATTATTTAACCTCCTCTACTCTAATATCATTTTCTGTCAAAAAGTCTTTTGCTTTTTGAATATTTTCTTTGTCACCGATAAGTTCAACCACTGTGTATCCAACTCCTGTGGATTGAAGTTTGTTGATATTTCCAGATATTATACTGAAATCTATTCCAGAAATTCTCGCTGCTTGTGATAATAATGGTTTGTTGTAGGATTTCTTTGAGTAAGTTAATCTAACGACATCTCCCTTAAAATCGTCAGTTATTATCTCTTCTTCATCCTCTTCTACAAGCTTTCTGATGAAGTTTCTAGTAACATTTGTTTTTGGATTTTTGAATAATTCTTCTACAGAATTTTCTTCGATGATTTTTCCATTTTCCATCACTGCAATCCTGTCACAAACATCTTTTGCAACTTCCATTTGATGAGTTATCATTATTATCGTGGTTTTGTATTTGTCTACTGATTTTCTCAATATCTCCAAAACTTGTTGTGTGTTTTGTGGGTCAAGTGCGCTTGTAGATTCATCTGACAAAATCACCTTAGGATTTGTGGATAATGCTCTTGCAATCGCAACTCTTTGTTTTTGTCCACCGGATAATTGGCTAGGATAACTTTTTGCTCTGTCTCTAAGTCCAATGAAATCCAACAACTCGTTAACTCTTTTTTCTATTTCATTTTTTGGAATGTTTTGAAGTTTCAACGGATAAGCAATGTTTTCGTAGACATTTTTTTGATTAAACAAATTAAAATGTTGAAAAATCATGCTAATTTCTTTTCTCGCTTCCAATAATTCCTTTTGCTTCAACGATGTTATGTCAACATCATCTATTATTACCTTTCCACTTGTAGGTTCTTCCAATCTATTTAAAAGTCTTACAAGTGTCGATTTGCCAGCTCCTGACAAACCAATTATTCCGTAAATTTCACCCTTATCGACTTTGAAACTTACATCATCAACTGCATTAAATTCTTTCTCACTTGTATTAAAAGTTTTCTTCAAATTTAATACTTCAATCATACTCTCACCTCATTTTTATAATAAAAAAAGCCCTTATGTGACATTCATCACATAAGGGCGAATATATCCGCGTTACCACCTTATTTTTAAATACATATATACATATGCATTTTCTCATTATTCAGTACGTATTCATACCTAGCACAAGATATCGGATGCAACCGGAAAAGTTTAAAAGCAAATGCTATTCGACTTTTCTAACTCCAAGACCATTTTCAACAACTATTCTTTATCTCATTTCACCAAACTGAGACTCTCTGAAAAAGCATTCATTGTTTACTCTTCTTATCAACGTTAATGTTTATTCATTTAGCTTATGGATATATAATACAGGCTCCAAAAATATTTGTCAAGCTTTTTTTCAAAAAACTTTTAAAAATTTTTTTATCATTTAATTATAACTACTTAAAGTACGGGTTTTTACGCAAATTATCCAGTAATTGTCCGTATGTTGTCCAACCCAAACCTAGGTCAGAATACTTTGCATAAGGGTTATCTATACTGTAGTGCCCATCGCAAAATCCTTTGTTAACCAAAATTGGCTCACGAACTTTTGAATATCCAGTGTATAGTTGGTTCTTGCCGCGTTCTACTTCCGGTAATTTCTCCATAATCAGCTTCGGTCTGTTTTCAAATCCGTAGTCTTTTGCGTTTTTGTGTGAAATCGTAGAGTGAGTAAAATCCAAGAAATACATCTTGCCATTTAATCTTGCTCTGTCAATCGAATGGTTGCGGTATGGGTTGGAATTTTTGTCCAATTCATCGTCAGGCAATGAATCTACCCACCAAATTTCAGAATAAATTCCACAATTATTTAGCACATCATTGGCAAGTTCACTGAACGAATTGCAAGTTCCCTCTTTGTTCAGCAATAAATCACAACCAAAAGTCGATGAAAGTTGTGGATCGTATCTGTAATCGTCAATCAAAACTTTCGCCAAATTTTTCACTGTTTCAAAATCATCCTTGCCTTTTACTTTTTCAGATAATTCGTTTAACTTGTCGATGTATTTATAAGTGAATTCCAAGCTATAAGGCTCATCTCTGAAATCTTCGTTTAGTACCGATTTTAATTTCATGGAGAAGATTGGTTTACCGATTGAAGAATCCTTCACAAATTTCATATCGCCAACCACCAAATTTTCCTCGGCAGTTTTCTTGTCGTTCTTATCGTATTCATTCAAGAAGTTTTCGATTTGAGATTTGTCATTGCCCAAAAACACAATCTCTTCTTTGCCACGTGTTTCGTGCAATTTTTTGATGACTTTGATTAATTTGACCTTCGTATCCACGTATTCATCGTAATTTATAGACGAATCAATTTCGCTTGGCTTTTTGCCATTTAAATCGTCTTTTGGTTGAACTTTTTCTACAGGAGCTTTTGTTTCAACTTTTTCTTGTTTTTTGTTGCAACCCGTTACACCTAAAATAAGTGCAAAGCTCAAAATTACTGATAATAATTTTTTCATAAAAATTATGCACTGCAGCTATCGCAGTCCTCCACTTCTAATGATTTACTTCTAACATAATAGATGGATTTGATTCCTTTTTCCCACGCTCTGATGTAGATGTTCAATATAGTTCTCATCGTATAATCAGTCGTGATGTAAATGTTGACCGATTGTCCTTGGTCGATGTGGCGTTGTCTTATACTTGTAGCATCTACAGTTATGTTTTGGTCCAGTTCGTGGGCATTTTCGTACAACCAGAATGTTTGTGGGCTAAGTCCTGGAGCAACACGTGGGACAATTGTACCCTTCTTTTCTTCAAGGAAATATCTGCTCATTACAGGGTCTACTGCCGCAGTAGTTCCTGCGATTATAGAAGTTGAACCAGTTGGTGCCACTGCCATCAAGTATCCATTTCTCATTCCGTTTTTCTTAATATCATGATACAATTCGTTCCATTTTTCAGAATTGTAATCTCTTAATTTGAAATATTCACCATTTTCCCAATCAGAACCCTCAAAATATTCGTAGGATCCTTTTTCTTTAGCGATTTTATTACTTGCTTTGATAGCGTAGTAATTGATTTTTTCGTACAATTTATCTGCAAATTTCAAATGTTTTTCAACATCCGAATACATAATATTGTTTTTTACTAAGCAGTGATGATATCCACTTGTTCCAAGTCCGATTGGACGGTATTTTTTGTTAGTGTACTTTGCGTATTCCAATGGATAAAAGTTCAAATCAATAACATTATCAAGCCCTCTAACCGCTGTTTCCACAACTTCTTCTAATTCTTCATCATTGTTCACATCAATATTTCCCAAAACAAGAGAAGCCAAGTTGCACACAACAAAATCTCCCGGTTTTGTTTTTGTAACGATAATATCGTCTCCGTCTTCTGTTTCTATAGTTTCACTAATAGAATGAATTTCGCTCATATTTTGCATAATTTCTGTACACAAATTAGAAGAATAAATCATTCCCTTGTGTTTGTTTGGATTCATTCTATTTACAGTATCACGGTTGAAAGTGAATGGAGTTCCTGTTTCTGTCCATGATTTTATAATAAGTCTTACCAAATCTTTTACTTTTATGCTACGTCTGGAAATACTTTCGTCAAGCACACATTCGTTGTATCTTTTTTCCCATTCGTCTCCATAATAATCTTCCAAGTTATATCCTTTTTTCACGGAGATTTCGTGTGGGTCGAACATATACCAAGTTCCGTCTATATCGTCACGAACCATCTTCCAGAACAAATCAGGATAGCAAACAGATGGGAACACATCGTGTGCCTTCATTCTGTCATCACCGTTGTTTGTTCTAAGTTGCAAAAATTCCAATATATCTTTGTGCCATACATCCAAGTACACAGCTACAGAACCTTGGCGCACTCCCAATTGATCCACTGCAACAGCAGTATCATTTGCAAGTTTAATCCATCTGATAACTCCACCTGCAACACCTTGGAAACCACGAATGTCGGATCCATTTGCACGAACTTTTCCGAAATACAATCCCATTCCACCACCATGCTTAGAAACTTGTGCGAAATTATTAATCGAACGATAAATTCCTTCCAAAGTATCAGGAACAGTGTCTATGAAACAGCTTGACAATTGATTGAATGGTTTTCTGGCGTTACTCATTGTAGGAGTTGCCACAGTCACTTTCAATGTGGACAAATTATCGTAGATTTTTTTTGCCCAATGAATTCTATCCTTTTCTTTAAGTGCCAAATGCATCGCAATCCCCATGAACATTTCTTGTGCAGATTCCATCACTCTGTTGTCATGAGTTTTAATCAAATATCTTTTTATAATCAAATCCAAAGCACTGAATGTGAATAACTTATCCCTATCGTCATCAATGTATTTTTCCAATTCGTCAATATCATCATCAGTATACACTTCTCTGATGTATGAGCCGTATAATCCTCTCTCATCCAAAAACTTAATCTTTGATTTAAAATCTTGAAGATCGTATTGAACTTCTAACTTCTTAATATTTTGTTTCAAATTATAATTCATAAACAAAGAAGCAATATATTCCCAATTTGGAGCTTCCTTACTAACAAGTTCCCCAGAAGCCTTCGACAATAAATTCACCATATCGTATTGTGACAGATTAGGCTTAACAAATGATTCGAACTTCAAATACAAATTCTCAATCGAATACCTAGTAGAATCGTAGTGTTCTTGAATATATCTAATGATTTCGATGACATCTTCATCTGTGATAAATCTTTCGAACTCTTCAATAACTTTTCTGTCTGTGGTATGTTTTGCACGATACAAAATAAAAGATTTTACAACCTTGTATTGACCGTGATCGATCAAAGTCAATTCCACCAAATCTTGGATTTCTTCCACAGTAACCACATGATTTTTTGGATACTTGTTCACAATAGTGTTTTCAATTTCTTGTGCCATAGCTTCCAGTTCATTTTCCTCTGCGTAAATTCCTACAGAAGCATAAGCTTTTTTCATGGCTAATTTTATCTTCGACCTATCAAAATCGACAATATTGCCATCTCTCTTTTTTATTTCCATTATTACTCCCTTTTATCGTGTATATAGTGGATTATAAAAACCCAACTACAATTTATAGTATTAATTCCTATTAAATATTACCACAAATCTAAGTGAAATAACACTGAAAATATAGTATTAAAATTTTTCAAAAAGCTAAAAATATATAATTTTAATAAAATGTTCAAATCATTTTACATCAGAAATGCTACTCTTGCCTAGCTTCAAAATCGGTAAATCATCAACTAATTTTTTCTTCTTGTCACACAAAATAATGTAGTTGATATTCTTCTCATCAAACATTTGAGTAAGTTTTCTCATATTTTTCTTAGCAAAAATTTTTGTGTAATTATTGTAATTTTTTATAATCACAAACTGACTCTGTGCCAACACAACCTTCGCATAAAAAAGTTTGATGATAGTATCATAATCACATTCTTTTAACTTATTATCCAAATCAACATTCAGACTTTCATTCAAACTATCAATTCTCCTGTAAATTGTCACAGGAGACATCTTCATTGAACGCAACACCAACGACAAATTATCATACACATTCAAATGAGGATACAACATAAACTCATCCACAACATAAAATCCACGGTACTTCGATATCACATTGTTTGAAATTTTTCCATCTATTAACATCTTGCCATTTGCGTATTTTACATTCATTAATACAGCTATGAACTTATCCAAAGTTATTTTGTTTGAAAAAACCTGACAATTCTGAGAGATTTTCCCTGTCAAATTTTCAAAATAATTCGTACTATAATTTTCAAATACAATATCCATAACTACCTTCTAACCCTAATCTTAGTTATAATATCCCAACACAAATTGACAACAGAAAATATCGCTACAATTATAAAACCTATCAAGTAATAATAATTACTGTTAAGCTTTCTTACAAAAAATATGAGAATATCCATAGCGCCTTCATTGTAAATATCAACCATGTGAGAAAAATACACTCCAGTGAAACAAAACATCACATAAAAAGCCATAAAATTCAACAAAATCGTAACCAAATTAACCTTATTAGAATAAATCGGAAAAACAACCCATCTATAATACTCAAACTTGTTCATATCGTCATTGTGCATCAAATAATTGATATTATTAGAGAAAAATCCTATTCTTTGCATAGAATACACGTTATAAGCTGTTAGCGCACCTATAAGTAACCAAAAAGTCAACCAGAAAACAAGCATCAAACTTTGATCGTGAAGCACGTATTGGTCAAATACCCCAAATATTTTAGTAAACACAAAATCATTTGGAAACATCAGCAATACAAAAAGCGATGCTATTGACAATATGCACATAAAAAGATTCAATTCCTTGTCAACTCTGGAGAAAATCCTCCACACAATCAAAGATACAATCTCTCCAATCGAAAACACCATCACACTAAGCAGAGCACACGCACACACTATCTTCAAATCAAACTGAATGTAAAATCGTTCGTAATTTTTCAGAACAAATGTCAAATCCTCTCCCAAAACAGTTGCAATCACAATAAAAATATTAAAAACGGCAACTATTCCACACAGTACCCAGTAAATAAGTTTAATATTATTAATGAAAAATCTTTTAACCTTTAATTTGATGTTAATAATCGACTCTCTAAAATTATTCGGACGAATTCCTTTATTAATATCTCTGACGATTTTTTTATAATTTACTATATTGATAATCCCCAAAACCACCAATATGCCAATAATAAACTCATCCAGTTTATCGATATGCGTATCACCAATGAGAATGAACACACTCGCCAAAAATATCGCAATCATAATCAAAAACTTGTACAGTTGATTGAACTGAAGCTGTCCCACACCAGGAATTAAATACAAAGCCTTGAATTTTGTATCGTAATCTTTGGGATCGACCTTCATATTTTTTCTCAAATCGTACAAATCACGCCTAAGCTTGTTCACCTCAGTATTTATTCTCTTTTTGTACACTTGCTTCAGGCTTCTCTTAACACTGTACAAATACACGCTATCCTTTGAATACTCACTTATTATGAACTCCCTTTTATTTTTCGATTTAAGATGAGCTCTTTTGCTTTTCTTATCTGTGTCTTTTGAATTATAGCGTGAAAATTTATAACTCTCTACAATTTTCTTCAAATAAAACCTAAAATTAAATCCTTTTTCTATATCTCCAGAATTTTTGATAGCATCGTCCAAAAAACTCATATCATTTTCCATATCTTGAAAAATCTGAATGATTTCATCGCATCTTTCTTCTACAAGTTTATTCTTAGTGTATATGTAATTATACTGAGAAGATACATCCTTATATTCCTCATAAAAATCAATCTTAGATTGAGATATGAATTTTTCCACAAGAACCCTATTTAACAAACTATCGTTGTGATGAGGAAGACTGTGCTTAAATCTGATGACAGAATTGTCAAGTTCTTTGAGGAAATTTATCTCTTTAGTTTTGATTAATTCGATTTTTTCGTTCATATCGAACTCCTAAATTTTACAAATTATTGACATATTTTTACTTATTTAGTATGTAGCTTTTATGCAGATTATTTTATTGTGATATTATATTTACATATTTTTACCACTTTCAAATATTACATTGTTAATTAATAAAAATATTACTTTACAAATTGAATAAAATATATTATCATATTTCGTGGAGGATTATGATGTTTTACATATTAATAAATGTTGTAGCGGTTGCAGTCGCAGCCCTTTTGGGAAGACTTTTGAAATCTTTCCTGCCAAAAAAACTAATAAAAAGTATAATGGACGTTGTCGCCGTTTGTATATTAATAATGGGAATACAAGGAAGTGTCAAAACAAATAATTTTATTTTTATGTTGATTTCCTTAGTTATCGGTGCTATAATAGGTAACGGTCTTGATTTGGACAAGAAATTAGCCAACCTTGTAGAGTATTTGCAAAACAAAGTTCCAGACTCATCTGGCTCGTCCATGAAAGGCGCCATTGCATTAATAATGCTACAAAATATCGGATCATTGGCAATCCTTGCTCCATTGAATTTAGGATTAAGCGGATCCGCTGACATAATGCAATTTAAAATAATATTAGACGGTATCACAACATTTTTGTTCTCAGCAACATATGGATTCACAGTTGCACTGTCAGGCGTTGTTGGACTTGTGATGAACACACTAATATTTTTATTATCAACATCACTAAGCAAAGTCTTAGTACCAGAAGTAATTGAAAATATCTCCGTAGTAGGATCATTGTTGATAGTCTTACTTGGTATAGATATGCTAGAAATCAAAAAATTCAAAATCATGGATTACATTCCAGCAATATTTATTCCAATATTTTGGTTTATCATCAAACAATTACTTCACATCTAAATTAGTTAATAAGTTAGAGGGGAAAACTCTCATGCCTTCAAAATTTTCCAGAGTTGACTCCCCTTACTCCTTTCTTATATGCGCATGATTTTAAATCATGTGTTTTTTTTATTATACCTCATTTCAAGAAATTTAAAACAAAATCAATTTTTTTCAATTTTTTTTTAATATTTTTCAAAAAAACTTCAAAAAAGTGTTTAAAACATTTTTCAGTGGGTATATATATACTACAATAAAAGATATCTAAATTGTAGAGCAGAACTGTTACTTTAGTTTATTGATTCCGATGAAAAGGATATATAAACAAAAAATGCAGGAATACTACCTGTTTTATTTGAAGACAAATAAAACTAGAACCTTTAAACATTTAAACTTAAAACATTAAAATTTAAAATTTTATCCTATGTATCGAAAACTTTAGTTAATTAAAGATTTAAAGATTGATTCGTTATATCTTGAAAAGCAAGTTTATCTGATAGATTACTATTAAGGAGTGGATAAGGAAATGATCGAACCAAAATTTCAGTTTAAGTGCAGTTTGCTCGGAAAATAAGAGTTGTTTCAGAAGATGGAAAATGACTCTTATTTTTTTGTGTCCATTTTCTTTCATTTCATTCCCCGTAATTTTTAAAGAAGACTATCTGTGTTCTTTAATTTTATGCTTTTTCTATTTTTTTTTAATTTCTGCCACATGTCTATCCTTCAATTTTGTCTAGCGACTTTTCTCAGCAATTCTCCATCCTTATCTTGCAATCCATAACTTTCGCGAAACCTTCAAGCAAACAATCGAAGCTGCATACCGTGATATTATTTAAACAGTCAAGCCTTTTTGCTAAGAATATCATACGGAAAAAATTTTGCTGATTTCAAATCGAAAAAATCCGTCAGAAATCGCACCGCTTGAGCGTAAGCGAGCTTGCGATTTCAGAATTTTAAGATTTATAAATCACAAATTTTTGTAGTCTAGATATTCGTGCAAAATGCTTGACTGTCTTTTTTTGCGATTGAAATTATTAATTTTTTCTCAAGATATCAGTACGATAGGTTTCTGTTTCTCAGACTACGATTTTGCTATTGCTTCTTCTGCCATCACCTCACGGTGATAGCCTTGCAAGTTGCTATGAGGTTCGTCGTCAACTACGCCCTACGTGGACTTTCACCACAGACTGATGGCATGCCCATCATACTAAAAAAAAGAGTCAGGGTTTTATATTCACCCTAACTCATATTTTGTACAATCTCCAACGAAGACTATCTATTTTCTATTTTCATATCCTATAGAGAAAAATAGAATTGATATAGCTACTAATGTTATTGATAGAGGCAACGCCTTAGCAGCTAATACTATAGGATTATAATTACCAAATACGCATTCTTTTATTATATACATGGTGATTAATGCAAAACTTACTCCCAAACAGCATTTACAAATATAAACAATGTTTATCTTCTTTAACATTTTACTTACCTTCCTTTCGATTTATTCATATAAATTACTAAACCTGTCTATCGAAAAGTAATTAGTCTCCGTTTTTATACCTCTGAGGATTATTATAGTTCATAAATTTCACCCCACATTTACACAATGTAATCATATAATTGTTAACACCTATTATGGTCATGACACTTATATGTTTCTCCTCCGTCCAAGTCGAAAACCTGATACATACAAACTCCTAAAGCATTTTCTATATAGTTAGCAGTTTTAATACTCGGAATTGTTTTCCTGGTTTCTATTTTGATTATACTCGTCCTTGATATTCCAACCTTTTTACCTAGTCTATGCTGAGATTAACCTAAATGTTTTCTATATTCCTCGATTCTATTTCTCATTATTTTGCATTCTTCCTTTGGTTAATTTAAGTTTACCATAATTATTTTTATTGTCAATAAATTAATGTTTAATGACTTTTTTGTCGGTTACACATGATAAGTTTCCTCCCTTGAATCTCACAGCGATTTTCTTTTTATAATACTCTATCCATGTCGTTCAACCCCCACTGCCTTTAAACCTTCTAGCAAACAATCGAAGCTTGCGAATATCACCATAGAAAATTTAATGTTTCTTATGAGCGACGCTTCGAACGATGAAATCTTCATTTCATATTCTAAAAAGAAGATTTCTGAAGTGAGGCTGAGCGAATAAGATTATTAAATTTTCACCTAGATATTCGTGCGAGATGTTTGCTTGCATATTGACCTATGTGTGAATTACTATTGTTATCCAGCGAAACCTATTCACCATTTACCTTTTCTGTGCATAAAAAAAGAAGCCTTATTCAGACTTCTTTTTGAGTTTAACAATATCATTGTTGTATAAAATTTGTATGAATTGAGATAGTCTCTCGTATAGAGGTTCTACCTCATCTCCGTATTTTTCTTTTAATTTACTCCCAATTTCTATAATGTTACTCTTGCCATCAATCATCCTGAAAACATCACTTCCGTAACTTTCAAGCTTGATGTTGGATTCTTTTGGTGTGAAGAACATCTTTTGAGCAATCTTATCAAAAATATGATTGTGCTTTTTTACTAAATACACAAGATCATCTTTTTCATAAAACTCTATCTTGTCATTGACCTCAGGAATAAATTCTAGGAAATTTTTATTTCGCTTCATTAGTATTTACGTTTTTAATACAAGTTCTAACTAGAACTGCTAATAACAATATGAATACTATAATTGATCCAATTGCGCCAATGTTGAATTTTGAAGATAAATCAAGAACTTCACTTAATGTCTTGTCTCCTACTTTGATTATAGCAAATGCAGCAAGTAAAATACCTACAACACCTTCACCTGCTATAAATCCAGATGTGAACAATACACCATTTTCAGCTTGTTCTTTTCTTAATTCTTCGTTTTTAACTTTTCTCTTGTCAACAAATAATCTGATTAAACCACCAGTCATGATTGCTGTAGAAGTGTTGATTGGCAAATACAAACCTACTGCAAATGGTAAAACTGGAATTCCTAAAATTTCAACAACAACTGCAATGAATGCCCCTGCGAAAACTAATCCCCAAGGAAGTGATCCACCCATTACACCTTCAATTATAAGCTTCATCAACATACCTTGTGGTGCAGGAAGTTCTTCTGAACCATATCCCCAAGATGAATCTAATAACCATAAGATAGCACCGATTACAAGTGCAGATACTGCAACACCGATTAATTCACCGATTTGTTGTTTATATGGAGTAGCTCCAACCAAGAAACCAGTCTTTAAGTCTTGTGAAGTATCCCCTGAAATAGCAGCGATAACACAAATTACAGTACCAATTGAAATTGCCATCATCATACCATCGTGACCAGTATTTCCCATAGCTTTGATTAATATTGAAGTTATCAATAAAGCAGCGATAGTCATACCAGAAACTGGGTTGTTTGAAGATCCAATAAGACCAACCAAACGAGATGATACAGTTGCAAAGAAGAAACCAAATACAACGATAATTATTGAGCCAATAGGTCCAACTGGAATAATTGGTAAAACAGCCATTACAACTGCGATAGCAAGAATAGCTATTCCTATGAATTTCATACTTAAATCTTTTTCAGTACGAAGAACTGAATCTGTACCCAAACCTTGTGATTTGTAGTCTTTCATAGCATCTCTGAAAGTTCTAATAATTAGTGGCAATGATTTAATTAAAGATATAATACCACCAGTAGCTACAGCACCAGCTCCTATATATCTTAAATAAGTACCCCAAATATCTTTTACAGTCATAGCAGAAATAGCCTTATCTGCAGCACCGATTATGTTGTCTCCACCGAATAATTTCATAAGTGGCATAATAACTAACCAACCTAAAGTTGCACCACTTAGCATATATCCAGAAATCTTAGGACCACAAATATAACCAACACCTACCAAAGATGGAAGTGGGTCGATACCGATACCAGCACCTGAGAAAGATTTAACTGTAATTTCTTTTGATAATGAAGATGGGAAAATCTTCAAACCATCAGCAAAGAATTTGTATACAGCAGCCAAACCTAAACCCTTGAATACAAGCTTAGCCTTGGATCCACCTTCTTCACCTGCTAATAAAACTTCTGCACAAGCAGTTCCTTCTGGATATGGAATAACCCCATGTTCCTTAACTATTAAAGCATTTCTCAACGGAACCATGAATAAAACCCCAAGTAAACCACCAATAAGAGTAATAACCCCTATTTCGATTAATGATGGAGCTGGTTCATTCCATTCCTTCATCCAAATAAATAATGCTGGCATTGTAAAGATAGCACCTGCGGCAACTGATTCCCCTGCAGAACCTATAGTTTGAACGATGTTGTTTTCCAAAATAGAATCCCTCTTGAAAATCAATCTGATAACTCCCATTGAAATAACTGCAGCAGGAATTGATGCAGATACTGTCAAGCCAACTCTAAGACCTAAATATGCATTAGCTCCACCAAATACAATTGCCATGATAATACCAAAAATAATAGAGAATGGTGTAAGCTCTGGCAAGACCTTATCGGCCGAAATAAAAGGCTTAAAGTCATTATTATTGTTACTCATAAATATACCCTCCTTTTTATATATATAAATTAACAAAATCATTATACCAAATTGAATTTATTTTGTCAATAATATTTACTATCTTACACTTAAATTCACAAAAAAATACGTGAAATAATATTTTGAGATTTTTTAAACATTTTCACAAAAACAGTTCAAATTTTCTTAAATTAATAGTATAATAAAAGAGTTGGAATAAATTAATTGGAGGGAATTATGAAAAAGAAATTTTTAACAGTAGTATTAGTATTATCAATGGTTGTATTGGCATCATGTTCTAATCAAAAAGGATCAGAATTAGAAAGCAAATTAAAAGAAGTAGAAACAGATAAAAAATTTGCTATCGAAAACTTAAACGACGCTAACAATAAAATCAAAGAATTAAACGCAAAAATTCAAGAACAAGAACAAGGATACAGCTCAAAAGTATTAGTAAACGACCTAACAGCTGAAATGACAAACGAACAATTGCAAAAAGTATTAACAAACACAATCGCTTACAAATTGACAGCTGATGATCAAGAATTAGCACAAGAAACAACAGTTGAAGTAGCAGAAATGCCTAAAACATTAAACTTCATCGTACAAATTCCAGAAGACTTAAAATCATCAGAAAAAGCAAAAACAATCTTGAACTTACAAGCACCAAAAATCAATGTAAATGGTAAAGCAGCACAAGTTGAAGAACAAGAAGAACACGACGCAATAAAATACGTAGTAAACTTAGAATCTGCAGGAAAAGAAGCAAAAATCGACCTACCACAAGACATTAACGCAAAATTACAAAGACCAAACCAACAACTTGTAATCAAAGCAAAATAATGAACACCTAGCCACTAGAAATCTAGTGGCTATCATTTTATCCATTTCTATCCATATTTTATAGTGGTATTTTTACACAGTCTAGTGATTAAATTTAATAATTTTCTATTTAAATCTCTACGTCCTTTATCCTAGTCTAGTGATTCTTATCAAAAATTTATATCTGTGTCTCTCAATTCTTGAACATCGCGAAACCTTTGAGCAAACAATCGAAGCTAAGAATATCATACGGAGAAAATAATCATAAATTCAAGCGAAGGGAACCGTGAAAAATTGTGCTGTTTGAGTGCATAGCACGAGTTCACAATTTTAGGTTCACAAGCTTAGAATTTATTTATTTTGTAGTCTAGATATTCGTGCGAGATGTTTGCTTACTTTTTGACCTATCTGTGTCTTACTACTGTTGTCTTGCGAAAAATTTTTTATCATTTTCTATCCTCTTCCTGCAATCCCCAACACTGCGAAACCTTAAAGCAAACAATCGAAGCTAAGAATATCATCATATAAAATTTAATGCTTCTTATGAGCGACGCTTCGAACGAAGAAATCTTCATTTCACTTTTTTTTAAAAAAAGATTTCCGAAGTGAGGCTGAGCGAGTGAGAACATTAAATTTTTCCCAAGATATTCGTGCGAGATGTTTGTATATTTTTTGAACTACGTGTGTCTTGTAACTGTAAATCTTGCGAAAATTTTTTTATCATTTTCCATCCTCTCCTTGCAATCATAAACACCGCAAAACCTTAAAGCAAACAATCGAAGCTAAGAATATCATACGGAGAAAATAATCATAAATTCAAGCGAAGGGAACCGTTAAAAAATCGCACTGTTTGAGCGTTAGCGAGTTTGCGATTTTAGGTTCACAAGCTTAGAATTTATTTATTTTCGTAGTCTAGATATTCGTGCAAGATGTTTGCTTACTTTCTAACCTACGTGTGTCCTGCAACTGTTGTCTAGCGAAAAGTTTTTTATCATTTTCTATCTTCTCCTTGCAATCCCAAACACTGCGAAACCTTTGAGCAAACAATCGAAGCTAAGAATATCACCATATAAAATTTAATGCTTCTTATGAGCGACGCTTCGAACGAGGAAATCTTCAGTTAAATTTTTTAAAAGAAGATTTCTGAAGTGAGGCTGAGCGAGTGAGAACATTAAATTTTAACTAATATATTCGTGCAAGTTGTTTGCTTATTTCATTACCTTTGTTTATCTTGCAACTGTTATATAGCGAATTCTATAAACCATTTTTAATCCCAGTATAGCTAAAAGAACGCACAAAAAAAGACCTAGCGGACATTATCATCACTAGATCTTAATTGTTTGGCGACTACCTACGTGCCGTCAGTTCCTACGAATCAAAGATTCGTGGCAACTGGTTGCATCAGACCTACGACGAAATCATAGATTTCTGTTAGGTCTTGCTCTCCCATAAGTGGGATCGTAGGTCTTATGATTAAAATAAAAAAGATCTAACGGATTAAATCACGTTAGACCTTAATTGTTTGGCGACTACCTACTCTCCCACGACGTTTCCATCGTAGTACCATCGGCGTTAAGAGGCTTAACTTCTGTGTTCGGCATGGGTACAGGTGTATCCCTCTTGCTTTTATCACCATACTTATTCA